>DATNRD010000335.1:0-7420 GCA_036703665.1 Candidatus Obscuribacterales bacterium | reverse complement strand
GGGCAGGAGAAGCTCACCGAGCAGCTCCGCATGGCCGAGCGCTACCAGCGGAATGTTGCGGTCGTTATGATCGACGTGGACCACTTCAAGCAAATCAACGACACGTATGGGCATCCGGCCGGCGACACGGTGCTCAAGTCGGTAGCACGGCAGATTCGCAATGACTGCCGTGACGTCGATATTCCCGTCAGGTACGGCGGCGAGGAGTTCCTCCTTATTTTGCCGGAAGTCAATCAGGAAGGCGCGGTCGTCGTAGCCGAGCGTATCCGCAAGAATCTCGCCAGGATGCCGATTATCCATGAGGATATCGAGATAAACGTGACCGCCAGCATTGGCGTGGCGGCCTATCCTGAGGACGCCGGCAGTCAGCAACAGCTTCTCGAGCTTGCTGACCGCGCGCTCTATATGTCCAAGCGGCTGGGGCGCAACCAGGTGCATACGGCCGGAGACTTGATGTTCTCCGAACTCAAGGCTCAGGCTGTGCATCCACCCGAGCCGGCACCGCAGGTGGTGGTGGCAGAGAAAGCCGAGATGCCCGAGATGCAGCCGCAGCTGACTCCTGTAGTGGAACCGGAAAAGGAGCGCCAAGAGCTGGTTCCGGAAGTCGTGGACATGGTGAAGGCGCTGGCGACGGCTCTGTATTCCAAGTCTGACTACTACAAGAGCCATCACCTCGAGACCGCACGCTTTGCCGAACTGGTGGCGAAGATCATGGGGCTTTCCCAGCAGCAGGTGGAGCAGCTGCGCGTGGCGAGCCTGTTGCATGATGTGGGAGTGCTTTCCATCCCTGAGGACATCATCGGCAAGCAGGGACTGGTCACACCCGAGGAGATGGAGGTCATCGCCCAGCATCCCAGTCTCGGGGCGCAGATGCTGCGCCCGATAAGAGCGCTCAAGGACATCTGCGACATCGTCGAATGCCATCACGAGTGCTGGGACGGCACCGGCTATCCAAGAGGGCTTAAAGGCGAGGAAATACCGCTGCCTGCGCGCATTCTGTCCATCGTCGACGCTTTCCACGCCATGATAAGCGATCGTCCCTATCGCCCTGCCATGTCCAGGGAGCAGGCTAAGAAAGCCTTGCGCAACGGCGCCGGCACGCAGTGGGACCCCTTCCTGGTCGACATATTTCTAGCCGTCATCGACAGCCTCGAGCAAGACGAAGGCGCCTTCGCCGGCCCGTGACGGGGGTGGCTCCGCTATCCCCAGGCAAGGAAGACCTGCCCAAGAGTAAGGCAGGGGCGATGAGGTCTATGCTCGCGGTGCCCGGGCTTGCACCAGCCATCCGGGTAGCCTGAGGCCCGGATCCACCAGGGGATCACATCATGGTGCCAGGTAATTCATCGGGTACTCGGTACGTTCTTTCCAATCACAGCTGTCGTTACCACAGATCAAGGTAACCCGATACCCGCGCGAATCGATGTCCTGGATGTTGAATCCGTCCCGAACAGCATCAATCGTCTCAGCGTACTTCTCGTACTTGAGGATTGGTTTCTTGCACTCAGGACAAATCAACTTCCTATCGGAGATTGCATCTTTGATTGCTTGCAGCGACATATTCACCTGCGAACTTTCTGGTGGGTGTTAACAGAATACCGCACTGCAAAGTATACGTGGTGCCCGACGCAGACATCCATGGCGTACGCCGGCTTGGCACTTCGGAAGGGGGGAAGTCTTGCCGGCAATCACAATATTTGCAACATCAGGCTCTATCAGGCCATGAAGATACCCGAGGATATCGCAGATCTGGATCGCCATGTCGCAAGCCACGGACTCCGGCTGTGGGCTGGCGTCTCGACCAGTTCACGCAGCGAACGCCCTTCGACGTATTCAAGGACGAAATAACCCCTGTAGTCCTCGGTGAAGACATCCAACAGCCGAACGATTTGGGGATGATTGAGACCGCGCAGAATCTCCGCTTCCCTGCACAGATGCTTTGCAGGGCGACCGTGCGACGCAGCTACGGCGCGACTGCTTCCGGCATGCGGCTGAGGATTTCTTCTAATACCTCTTTGGCCAGCCCGATCATTTGTTCTACGTCAGCTCGCGATGGATGAACCAGTGGACCCGGATATCTGTATTCGACTGCGTACTGTGTGAGGGGAGCAGCCCGGCGCAAGTGTGATTGCAAAGATGGATCAATTGCACAACATCGACCCCCGATGACATTTAGATCGTGCGTTTTCTGAAATGGCTCATTGTGCCAAAACAGAAAGCCCTTCAGGGTCTTCTCTATCGCCTGTTGGCAGTGGAAGGAGACCTCGTCGTAAAGAGGTGGAGTCGCGCCAAGCAGTGCCTCAGCGGATCTTATGTCATCCCGCGCTTTACTGAACCATTCTCTCGTGTCGGCCAACTTGACCGGGTCAAGCGACATGCACAAGCATCCCTTCTCGCGACACCTCTGCGGGCAAACTGGTCCGGATGTGAAGTCGCTTATCGAACTCTTCTTGGGTCCACACAACGACATCGACCGGTACCGTTACCCCCCACAGGGCCTCGTACGCTTTACCTGCGGACTTCAATTCGTCTGGAGAATTGTTGGAGACAACCACCAGGAAATCGTAATCACTTTCAAGGCGCGCCGAGCCCCTTGCTCTTGAGCCGAAAAGATATATCCGCTCAGGATGGTAGGCATCGACAAGTCTTCGCACTAGGTCTTGCAGCAGAGGATCTGAGGCAGTCGTTCGCGTGTCGAAGATCGTCATGGTTGGTTCGAGGTCGTCACTGTGCCGGCCGGAATTGGAGAACCCCAACGTCACCATTATATGCAAAGCGAATGTCAAGAAGGCCTGCCGCCCTTACCGGCAACCGGTCATTTGGTAACCGTTACGTCGTCGCTGGAGGAGCAGGCGTGTCGTCTCCTGGAGAAATTCGCCGAGCCGGATCTCTCGATTGCTCGGGAAATTGCTGCCGCCATCAGCAATCTGGAGTTGACTGCACACCCGCTGGAGGATCGGGTGGTTGTCGTCAACCAGTATCATTACAGGGACGTGCCATCGCACCAGTGAGAGTGTGCACGGGCAGATTGGCGGCTCACTAAAAGCAGACGTGCATGGAAACCAGATGGTGACCATGGCCTCTGCCAGATTTAGTCGCGATTTTCGTGACGCGGGCAATGAGCACATTTGATGCCGTAGGTCGAGAGCCACATCAGATCAGGAATTTGGCATGTGGGTCCGCTTAACAATCGACTCCGGGCAGGAACAAGGCGGCGGCACACATCGTCGGCCGGATTGCCCGTGGAAAAACGGGATGGAGCCCCCGATAGGAGGAGCTTCTATGATGAGGAAACTCTATACCGTACGCATCGCGCTTTCAGCTGTAGCGGTAGCGTTTCTGGGGACTATGCTTCCTCAGGCATCGATAGCGGACACCTACTACCGGACATATACTTATAGCCGGACGGTAACGTCGCCTGCTGTCGTGATGACAACGCCAGTGACGACAGTTGAGCGTGTGGTGGAACATCCGGCCCTGATCGAGCGAGTAGTCGAAAAACCAGTAATGGTTGACAGAGTCGTCGAGAAGCCGGTGACCGTCGAGCGAGTGGTAGAAAAACCGGTGACCGTCGAGCGAGTCGTCGAGAAGCCGGTGCTGATCGAGAAAAGGATCGAATCCCCCGTGATCATCGAACGGAAGGAACGCAGACACCTTCTCGATTTCGGTCTCCTGAACTTCTCGCTCTTCTAAAGGCCATGAGGGTATAGGAGACCCGAGGATAGTCCGGCACGGTGGCCCCCAGAGCCTTCGGTGGCGAGCGGCCGGGGTGACCGGGGCCCCACCGGCTTTCCGGAGTCGGTTATCGATCTAGCTTCGAGATCCTTTCCGGCTCCTTCAGGCGACCTGCATGGTGCGGCGCCTGAGAAACCCGAAAGAGGGAGGATAAAGAGGCTATGGATGTAAATCTAAGAAAGCTGACGGCGGTATCAGGCTTAGTGGCGGCTTTCCTGCTGACCTCGCTGCCGGTTGCCGACGCGGAAACGATTCTCGAAAGGCAACGTACCGTAGGACCTGGTGTCGTCGAGTACGAACGGACTTCACTGATGCCGGCCGCGCCTGCCGAAACCACGACAAAGGTAATCGAGCAGAGAACGTTAATTGAAAAGCCGGCTCCTCTGGTGACTACCACCGAAAAGGTTTTCGAACAGGAAACTGAAAAATGGACCGGACCAACGATGATGCGAAGAACCTCTGTAAGAAGGGCATATCGGAAGCCGGTACAAAGCAGGATCGTGGCTCGTCGTCCGGCAGCGCGTCGGACACTGGTGGCCTCTCGACCAGTACGGGTCGAGAAGACCAGAGTCATCGAGCGCACCATCGAGAAGCCGGTGATCGTGGAAAAACCAGTGCTTATTGAAAAGCCTGTCGAGAGAGTGATCGAGAAACCGGTGTACATAGACAGGGTGGTCGAAACGCCTGTTTACGTGGACAGGGTGGTTGAAAAACCGGTCATCATGGAAAAGGTTATCGAAAAACCTGTAGAGGTGGAACGGGTAATTGAAAAGCCCGTGATCATCAAGGAAAAGAAACGTGGAGGGCTTCTCAGGTTCGGCCTTCTGGGGTTGAAGATCCTCTAAAGGTCGGGCAGATACCCCGAACGATTTGATTCAGGAGGGACGCCTGAGGGAGCGGCCGGTCGGACAAGTTCCGGCCGGCCCGTCTTATGTGACGTTCGATTCAGTGACCTCAGGCTAGAACTTCCCAGTAGCCCAGCTCTTGCTCGGTCTGCGCGATCTGCAGCAGTGTTGATTCCTGCTCGCTGCCGTCAACTTTCCGGACTGCCTGGCGTGTCTCTACGGCGTTCGCGATGCTGCTCAACAGCAGCATTGCAAGACCTTCCAGTGGATCGAAACGCATAATAACCACAGCCGCAGACACGCTGCCGGCAGCCAGACATGTCAGGTGAGTCACACTTAAGGTGACGCCGATCCACCCGAGGTGTTCTGCTCCGTGCTCGTTTTGTTAAGGGACTGTACCCCGAGATCGACGGTTCTGGTTGTGTAGCGACGATTGGCCACGGCTGGATATTGGCCGTACAGCCTTACAATTGTCGACCGGTCTCTCTGTGAGAGAAAGGGGGCTTGCGACCGCGACACGCGCGCGAACATGATATCGCTGCGGTACGGCGAGTGTCCTGCCAGCCCGAAGGCGTGTCCGACCTCATGCAAGAAGGTCTTTTTTACCTCCTCATCACTCATTTCTCTGTCGGGCAGCCGCGTGGCCAGCGCCATGGTCGCCTTATAAATGATGCCGGTGTTGCTCTCGGTGTTGAAGCGCGTGTAAGTTCTTGTTCGGCCTGCTTCCGTCCCCTCGCTCCTTTCCGGCGCGTCGGCGGTGAAACTCACGACGATGTTGGCGTCCTGCTTGCGCTCCACCTGAGCCCAGGAGAGCCGGTTGCCGGATGCCTTAACCCATTCGTCGAAACAGTTGCTCAAAATGGCAGGATAGTTGCTCCGGTAGCCGTCCACGTCATCGCCTGGCTCGATGTACACCCGCACTGGCATAGACTCCGGGGCCCACCAGAACAAGCCCTCGTCGGAGATGTCGTCGAGATAGTCGTGGGTGTAGGCCGCCTGTGGCGGCCGTATGTCGCGTTTGGAGAACCTGGTTGCTGTGCCGGCCGGCTGAGGCAGGGCCAGAGCTGCGGCGAAGGAGCTGGCAAGCAGGAGTGAAAAAAGCGGCCAGAACAGCCGAAGCGGCGACCGCAGTGATGGCAGCTGCTGGGTACTCATCTGTTGTGGGACTCCAGAGACAACAGGGGGACGACTGACCGCCGCCCTTGAGCGGTGGTTAGAAGAACATTGAAACATGTGATCGGATATTTCCGCTGCAGACAAAACTGTTCGTCTGCGTGGAATCTCGCTCCAGTCCCATGGAACCCAAGGCTGGTCCCGTCGTCCAATGTTCTGGAGGGTCACTCGATGAATGCAGAGTTCCGCAGCACATTCAACCGGCTTATGGCAAGCCTGTTATCGTTGAGCGCAGCCGTATTTGCCGGTTTGCCGCAGTCTCTGGCCGCCCAGGACACGATTCGCGTTCCTTACGAGTCGCTTGGTCTGTCACCCCAGCAAGCGCAGAGCATAGAAAGGCTGGAGGCGGATTGGCAACGACAATTCGCGCAGCTTTACCCGCAACTGCGGCAGCATCAAAAGGATTTGGTCAGACTGCTGGCCGATCCTCGCTCGGACCCGCTCGAGGTGACCGCTGTGCAGCACAAGATTGCCAGCCTGAAAGCGAGACTCCAACTTGCAGCCACCACTAACTATTTGAATAAGCGCAAGGTCTTGAATGACTCCCAGAAGACCGTGCTGGAGGGCATGCTCAAGCGCATGCTGGCCGAGCGCATGCGCGGCGTCATGTAAGCGTGCTCCGCTACTGCTGGTTTGGTCCGGTACTCTCTTTGCCCTTGTCTGCCTTCTTCTGGTTCATCTCCGGGAACGGATTGTTGGCCTCCAGCTCGGCTAGCCGTTTTTCACCAATTTCCTTGATGATCTTTCCCTTCTTGAAGATCTTGTCGCTGTGCTTGCTCTCGCCCAGCTTCATCATCTTGTCGCCCTTGGAGATGAGCTCCCGGGCGTGATTCAGGCTGGCCTTGTACTTTTTCTGCATGCGCTTCTCGTCGTCCGAGTAGTCGCCGCCTGGTGGCATTGCCGGTGGTGCCATGCCGCCGGCGCTCATGGGGTCTGCGCCCGGCGTGGGAATGGAGCCGCCGAAGAAGTCGTTGGGTCCCGACAGCGCTGGTGGCGCCATCAGGATAAATGCAGCGATCGCTGCCGGAAGGTAATTGAGCTTAGTCAAGGTTATCTCCTCTTGTTGGGGCGCGCGGCACGCGACTCAGGACGTGACTGCCGGGACCGGCAGCAGTGGCGACCGCCGGGTGTGAAAATCGGTGGCTTGCTCGAAGGCGTAGGCTGCCCGGAGCAGCCTGGCATCCTCCAGGGCCGGCGCAAGGATCTGCAAGCCGATCGGGAGTCCGCCCGAGCTGAAGCCGCAGGGAATTGAGATGCCTGGAATGCCGGCCAGATTGGCCGGGATTGTGGCGATATCGGAAAGGTACATCTGGAGTGGATCTGCGGTCTTAGCCCCGAGATCGAAGGCGACCGAAGGCGACGTTGGGGATATGAGCAGATCGAACTTGCTGAAGGCGCGGTCGAAATCTTCCTTGATCAACCGCCGCACTTGCTGTGCCTTCTTGTAGTACGCCTCGTAATACCCCGAGCTCAAGGCGTAGGTTCCGAGCATTATGCGGCGCTTTACCTCCGCGCCGAAGCCCTGTTGGCGCGTCTCGTAATACATCGACAGGATGTCATCGGCAGGGCATCGGTAACCGTATTTGACACCATCGTATCGGGCAAGGTTGGCGCTGGCTTCCGCGGTGGCGATTAGATAGTAGACCGGCAGCGCGTGCTTCGCGTAAGGA
>DATNRD010000334.1:0-13737 GCA_036703665.1 Candidatus Obscuribacterales bacterium | reverse complement strand
ACGGTCCGCGCAAGAACGGCGGCAGGGAGCTGCGCGGATGTATAGGCTACATCTGGCCGCTCAAACCGCTTTACCAGGCCGTCATCGACAACGCGGTTACTGCCTGCACGGCTGACTATCGCTTTTACTCCGTAAAGCCGGAGGAGCTGGATCACATTCGCATCGAGATCAGCGTGCTGACGCCGCCGCGCCGCATTAACTCCTACAACGACATCGTGCTGGGCAGAGACGGTATCGTGCTCTTCAAGGACGGCCATCAGTCGGTGTTTTTGCCGTTCGTGGCCACCCAGTTCGGCTGGGATTTGCCGACGACGCTAAGTGAGCTGTCTCGCAAAGCGGGCCTGAATCCGGACGACTGGCGCGACGGGGCCAAGTTCGATGTGTTCCAGGCTGATGTCTTCGAGGAGCGACCATAATGGGGCGTTCGGCGCTGTTGCCTCGCTGTACGCTTTCTCGAAAGCGGGCAGGATGCCCGCGCCCCCAGGTCAAGTTAGCGACATTGACGCTATGACAGGTAGACGATGGCCTGTTGCAGGATGATCTGAACTACTGTGAACAGCAGATAGACCAGGGTGTGGTCCTGATTGCTGAAGCGAGTAAGCTCCGCTTCGATGCTTGGCACTATCAAGGATTTCTCGTGGGATCTAAGCAGGGCGTTGGGCAGGATCAATCTCGGATTGCAACCCCACAATCCGTAACTGAACGTCTCCTCGGTATTGGTGTCCGCAACCGCCAGCCTCAGGCGCGGTATTGCCATCTTCTCGCACTGTTCGGATATGGCGGTGGCAAGCTCTGGATTGGTCTGGGCAATCTCCTCGAGTTCGAGAAAACGAACCTTCGAATACCGGCGCTCGCACCAGTCCAGTACCAGCGGCAATACCATGGTGAACAGCACGTTCCAGCACAGGGTCATAACCGCTGCTCCGCGGGCCCCCAGCTCGTTCTGCTTGACGAGGAAAGCGACCCACACCGCCAGCGCCACCCCGACTATGAAGGTGACTGCCAGATAGATGGTGAGTAGCTGAGACGGCTTCACGGGTTTCTAGAAGTTGATTGGGGCAGGCAGCCCCGTCTTGATTGGGCACCTTCGAACCGACCCCGGTTGCCGGAGGTCACGTCGTTGCATTTGTCACGAACTACTTGCCCGCCTGGAGCCTGGCTAAAACCCGTTTTTTGCCACCTGACATCGGGGCGTCCAAGGAAGCGGCCCGGCGCTTAATTGCCGGCTTCGTAGGCTTACGAACCGTCGCCGATCAGGTTCGTAGTTGCCACATGGTTCGATCCTGCGCCCGCAAATTAAGATTGGGATGAGGTGAAAGCCGTGCCGGAACAGTCCCTGGACAGAGCAAACGGAGAAAGCGGCGCTGTTACATTCGACAGCGTCTGGCAGGAAATCGCTCGCGAGAACTCCGGCTTCGTCAGGGGGCTGGAGGCAGAGGCTCGGTTGCTCAAAGGCGCCGCCAGCAACATTGTCCCAGGCGTCAAAGAGGCTGCCCAGTATGCTATCGACCATCCGGTGTCCACCGGGGTCAAGCTGCTCGGGATGGTCGCGTTAGGGTACGGTCTGGGCTCCTTTATGCGCGTCTCGGTGTTTCAGACAGCCGTTCGCGGTGCGTTCGCCTATGCCCTGCTGGCTGACGGTGTTCGCCCCATGGTCCGCTCGACCAGTTTCGTCTGGGACAACCGCAATGACATGGCCTTGCAATACCAGCAGAAGCAGCTTGGGCGTGGGCTTGGGCACTTTGCATTCGATCTCGGCCTGACGATGCCGGCCATAGGCTTGGGAGTGCGCCTGGCCAGGACGCCAAAACTCGGAGCTTCCGGGGCGGATCCCGTGCCTGCTGCGCGCACGTCGCCGGAAGGAGGCGGCGGTGGAGCCGGCGGAGCCAGGGTCGAGGTACCGGCGGAGACTTCCGCAGGCGTAAAGGAGAAGCTGACTCCTGCCGCCGAGGTCAAGGGAGTCGAGCCGGTAGTCGAACCGGCCGCGCCGGTCAGGCAGCCGGTGCCGGAAGTCCTTTCCGGCGGGGCAGCGGAGGCGGCGGCTGCAGAGGTGAAAGGTCCCCGCAATCTGCATGAGGCGATACTCGAGCTTGCCAGAATGCTCAAGAAACCAGGCTCGGACGTGCCGCCGGCAACAGAGGTGAAGGCACCCGAGGTGGTGACGCCGCCGGCAGCAGAGGTAAAGGCGCCCGAGGTGGTGACGCCGCCGGCAGGGGAAGCGAAGATACCTGAGGTGATTCCGCCTCAGGAAGTCGATATCGTCTTCATGCCTAAAACAGAGCCGGTCAGGGTTAGCGAGTCCACCCGTACCCAGAGCGCGGGTGCTGCGGAGAAGGCGGATGCGTCCACCGCAGGCTCGGGCGACGCTGCCGGCCGTAAAGTCGATCAGCTTCCGAGCGAATATCAAGCAGTCGCTCCGGAGCCACCGCGAGCCGTTGACGAAGTGGTGCCTCCGCAAGAGCCAGTGAGCGTGGAGCCACCTGCTACCGCTCCTCGGGCTGAGCAACCCAGGACGAAGCAGCGAACGGACAGGGCCCGTCCTCAGGAGCTGAGAGCCGAGGACGACGATCTGTACGCAGGGCTCGATGCGCGCACACGCAGGCAGATCGAGCAGGAAGAGGCGGAGTGGCGGCAAGAAAGAGGTCGCAAGCCCGGAAAGGGGCGCCAGGGCAAGAAGGGCGGCAAGCGCGGCTGGGACGACGAGTATTGATAGCCGTGCGCACCACCGGTGGTGTGGCGCTGTCATCTTGACAGGCGACTGGCGGATCGATCGGGCGATACGATTTGAAACATGTTCAAGGAACTGCAGGGACATGTCATCCTGAGCGAGCCCTTCGCATGCTCCGCCACGCGCCGCTTCGCAGGCGCAGCACCCGCTCAGGGCAGGCTCCGCGAGCGAAGCATCTCGTCAGCTTTCGGAGGGTCGATGAGGAGTGCTTCCGGCCTCGGTAGCTTCGTTCTCAACATGCGAGATTCTTCGTCGGGGCTCCGCCCCTCCTAAGAGTGACAAATCACTTCGCTTGACCGGTGTCATCCTGAGCGAAGCGAAGGATCTCACATCTTTAGATAGGTTGCCGGTTCCGCTACGAGATCCTTCGTCGCTGCGCTCCTCAGGATGACAACTCGTTCTGGGCTGCCATGGCTTTCCGCGAAAGTCACCACACTCCTCGAATGACAACCGAGCCTGCCGCCTTTCACTGAACATGTACACGACTCGCGTAAGGTTTCCGCCAGCACAGCTGATCGAACCCGGAAACTGTTATCCTGAGGAGCTTGAGCGGAGCGAAAGCGGTCCTGAGGGAGGGCAGCGACCGAAGGAACTATCTTGCCGACACGAGATCCTTCGCCAGGATGACAGTTTCGAGGCGGGTGACATGTCTTGGCCGAAACCTTACCGACTCGCCACGTCTCTTTATTATGAGTAGTAATATTTGAGAGTTCTTTACCGGGAAGCCAAGAGACGTTCCAGCGATTATGGCAGAGCGCAGTTCGCTTGAGGAATACAAGGTCCTGGTCGTCGGGTTGTTGCGCGACATCGAGCTGCGCAACGCCGGCGGCGACAGGCACAAGCTCGAGAAGCTCAAGCATCTCAGCGATGACGATTTGCTGCGCAAATGGCTGTGGTTGGCATCCATCGTCGGTGGCATTGCGTTTTTCCTGGTGCTGCCCGCGACCTTCGGAATGCTTGCTATGGTCATCCCGTTTTTCATAATGCAGATATTCTGGACGCTGCTCAAATTGGGCATGGGAATGGTGGTAATCCTTCTGGTGCTGGCAATCTACTTCACGGTGAGGAAGTCGACTGCTTGAGCAGCCTGGCGGATAAACTCTGCGAGGGGCATATGCCTGTAACATCGGACGAAATTGTTGATCTGGCGCTGACGTCATCGACACGCCTGATTAGATTCCTCTATTGCGATACCAGCGGCATCATACGCGGTAAGACCTCGCATATCGACAAGCTCAAAGATCGCTTGAAGACGGGCATCGGGCTGGTCAAAGGACAGATGTCGATGAATTTGCTGGACCAGCTTCAGGCCGGCACCGGATTTGGTGCCGTGGGCGAGGTGAGACTGGTGCCCGATACTTCCACATTCGTGCTTCTGCCTTACGCTCCACAGTCCGCTGCGGTGATCTGTGACATGTACGAGCTGGATCACCGTCCCTGGTCTTTGTGTCCCAGGAACATTCTCAAGCGCCAGATCGAAAGGGCCGAGAAGCTGGGCATATATTTTCAAGCTGCATTCGAACCTGAGTTCATGATCGGCTTTCAGGAAGAAGGGGAGTTCATCCCAATCGATACCGGTTTGTGCTTCTCGACTGAAAGTATGAACAGGGCTGCTCCTTTCGTGATGAATTTCATACACGCCCTGGAGCGGCAAGGTATCGAAATCGAGCAATACTACGCCGAGCTCGGGCACGGGCAGCATGAGCTGAGCATTGCTTACGCGCCGGTGCTCAAAGCTGCCGACAGGCATGTTTGGTATCGGGAGACTCTGAGGGGCGTCGCTCAGGAGCAGGGCTTGAAGGTTACGCTTGCACCCAAGCCGTTTGCCGACCAGCCGGGCAACGGCTGCCACCTGCACTTGTCTGCCTGGGAACGCGCATCTGATGCAAATGCGTTCTCCGCTTCCGGTGGACAACTCAGCGAGTTGGGGCGCCAATTCGTTGCCGGCGTGCTGAAACACCTTCCCGCTCTAATCGCCATCACCTGCCCATCGGTCAACTCGTATCGCCGACTCCAGCCGCGTGCCTGGAGCTCCGCTTATGTTTGCTGGGGCTATGAGAACCGGGAGGCAGCGGTGAGAGTGCCGTCCGTTTATTGGGGGCGAGAGGCTGAATCGACCAATCTCGAAATCAAATGCGTCGACAGCAGTTGCAATCCCTACCTGGCTCTTGCGGCCGTCCTGGCCTGTGGGCTGGATGGGATCGAACGAAAGCTCGAACCGCCCGAACCTGTCGACACTGATCCCAGTGCACTCAGTCAGGAGCGTGCGGAGTCCCAGAATGTCAGGCGCTTTCCTCTAACTTTGAAGGATGCTCTGCTCGAGCTGGAGAACGATGACCTGCTTAAGGAGACTCTGGGGGAAACCATGACCAGAACGTTCCTTGTGGTCAAGTACTCCGAGTGCGCAGCGTTCGCCGCAGGAGACGCGCAACTGGAGCTGGCTCAGCATCGATACAAGTTTTAGGCACAGAACATGCCAGTCGATCTCTCACGCTTCATTTTCATCGACCATCATGCGCATTCGCTGCTGAAAGGACATCTTCAGCTTGATGCTCTGGCATTCCGCCAACGTTTCTCGGAGAGCAGATCTATCAGTCAGCTGGAAAAGCACTCTCTGTCCAGCCTGCCGTACAGGGATGTATTGAGAAGGCTCGACTCTCTGCTAGGCAAAGGCTCGGAAGAAGCGCTTCTGGAGTACAGAGCGGAGCAGCCCGAGCAGGCGTATCTCAACACCCTCTGGGATGACGTATCAATCGGTGCCATGATCATAGATGACGGCTTCCACCCCGCCGAGATGATGGGGCTGTCCCAACTGGCCCATCTGTCTGGGCGTCCCGTTTACCGGTGTGCGCGCATAGAAACGGTGCTCGAGGAATGCCTGGCGCGAGCCGGCTCCTTTACTGAGCTTTCCCGGCTTTTCCAGAAGAGCTTCTCGGAGCACGGAGCGGTTCGCACCGTGGCTTTGAAATCGATTGCTGCCTATCGTGGTGGCCTCGAGCTGGAGGTCGTTTCGGCTCAAGATGCTCACAACGACTTCGACAGGGTGAAGGCTCAATTCAAGACGGGCAGTTCGCGCATCAAGCGCGGCAAGCTGTACCACTACTTTCTATTGCAGGCTTTCGAGCTGGCAGCGACAAAGAACTGGCCCGTGCAGTTGCACGCCGGCATCGGCGATGATGACGAGGACCTGCGCGAGGCCGATCCGTTGTGCTTTCGCAAGGTGCTGCATTCGCAGGCGTTTGCAAAAACGAATTTCGTCTTCCTGCACTGCTATCCGTTCGTCGGGCAGGCTGCTTACCTTGCTTCTATCTATCCGAACGTCTATTTCGATCTGTCGCTGGCAGTGAGCCTGGCATCTCCCCTGGCCGCTGACATGATCCTGGAGGCGCTCACTGTAGCGCCTGTCACCAAACTTCTGGCCGGCAGCGACGGGCACAGCATTCCGGAAACGCACTGGTATGGGGCGCTGAGCTGGAAGCGAGGCCTGACGCATGCGCTTGCCAGGCTGGTGGCAGAGGAGTTCCTCACGGTGCCCGAGGCTGAGGACGTGGCCGCTCGCGTGCTTCACGACAACGCCAGGCGGCTGTATGGCCTTGATGATCTTGTCTGATCGCCTGTGGAAAACTAAGCCGCGCCCGATTCCAGCTCGGCTTTTCGCTTCTTGATGGCTTCCAGGATGGCGGTGGCAGGAGGCGCGCCGCGCTGGTAGTAGCAGATTATACCCTGGGGATCGACGACTACGACTGTGCGACTGTTGAATGGCAGCCAGATCATGTGTGCTTTGTAGGCTTTGGCTACCTTGCCGCCAGGGTCGCTCAAAATCGGATATTCCAACTTCTTGCGCGTGCAGTAGTCCTTTTGCTTTGCCACTGAGGCGGTGTTCACACCAAATACCCTGGTGCCCATGGCGAGGAATTCACTAATATTCATGCTGGCTTCCTTGAGCTGGCGATCGCATACGGGCGTGTCGTTGGCGGGATAGAAGATGAGCACTACGAACGATCCCAGCAGCTCTTTCAGGGTAATTTGCTGCCCTGTCGATGCCGCCAGCGAAAAGTCGGGAGCCGGACTGTTAAGCATCAGAATAGTCCTCTGTGCACGCAGACAGCAACCATTCTAGCGTAGGGCGCCGGTCGAGGGCCGATGCCTGGCATGCACAGCGCAGATCTGTTTGTAAGGATCGGCTAATCCGGCACCGGCTCCGGTACAATCAAGCGACGTTCGCCGGTCACGTGCCGTAAATCAATCGGCTGGACTTGATTTGTGAGCCCCAGAGCGTGAGCAGGATCTGAATTCTGGCGCCCGTGCTCTTCATGAAGTCCTCACGCCCGTATTTGCGTATGCCTATTTCAACGAAGCGGTTGAACTCGTGCTCGAGGTAGCCGAACAGTATGCGTTCGTCGACCTCCTGATGCTGGACCAGTTGATTGAGCAGCACAAACAGATGCAGGCGCGGCTTGTAGAAGTAGCGAATCTGGTTCTCGAAGTCCTGTGAGTCGGTATCCGCGCTCATAGCATCGAACTCTCCCACTGCTGTCCCTAGCGCTGCGTCCTCCTCGCGCAACTCGTCCCGGAAGAGCCTGATGAATTCCCAGGAGCGACGGAAGCGCTCCTGCTCATCGCTTTGGGTGATCTGCTGCTGGACCTGGCGCATCTGGAACCAGATCATGATAAGCACAACCGTATTGCCAACAGCCTGGACCCAGTCGGCCATCAATGTCCAGTCGATCTTCATGAGCGCACTTGCGCAGCTACATCAACGAAGCCATGATCTCGTCGAGCACTTCCTTGCCCGGACGCAACACGTCTTCCTTCAAGGCAGCCAGCGGCTCGTCGGTCAGGTTCATCAAGCTCGTGAAGTCAGGGCGCTTCTCGTCGATGTAGAGCAGGCCGGTGAGGAAATGCTTCTCCTCGTTGGCCTTGTGGATGGTGGTCAGTGCATTCAGCCGGTCTCGTGGATCGTAATCCTTCGCCAGTTTCTTAAGGATAATGTGCGAGCCGTCATGCAGTTCCACCGTGGTCGCGGTGCCTGGCTCGTAGTCGACAGTTATCTGCTCGTAGAAAGGCACGTAGGCGAGCTCGTGCAGCGGGATGTCGTGCTCCTTGGCGTACTTGTAGCTCTTGGTCGAGCCTTCGTGGTTGTTGAAGGTGACGCAGGGGCTTATGATGTCGAGCAGGGCAGTACCTTTGTGCGAAACCGCAGCCTTGAGGAGCGACACGAGCTGCTTGGGGTCGCCGGCAAAGCCGCGGGCCACGAAGCCGCAGCCGAGCTCGACGGCGAGCCCGCACAGATCGATGGGCGGCAGCTCGTTTACGACCCCGGTCTTCAGTCTCGAGCCCATGTCTGCGGTGGCCGAGAATTGCCCCTTGGTCAGCCCGTATACCCCGTTGTTCTCGACGATGTACACAATGGGTACGTTGCGCCGCAATATATGCCCGAACTGCCCCAGCCCGATGCTGGCCGTGTCGCCGTCGCCGCTGACACCGATCTGGATCAATGTCTTGTTGGCCATCGCCACGCCCGTCGAGACGGACGGCATGCGCCCGTGCACGGCGTTGAATCCGTGAGCGTGATTCAGGAAGTAAGCCGGCGTCTTGCTCGAGCAGCCGATGCCGCTCAGTTTGGCTACCCTGTGTGGCTCGATGCCCAGTTCGAAGAAGGCCTTGATAATCTGGCTGGTGATTGCATCGTGCCCGCAGCCGTCGCACAGCGTCGAGGGAGCGCCCTTGTAATCAGCCAGCGTAAGACCGATGCGATTTGTTTGCGGTGCCGGGCCTGATGATTCTCTGGATTGCACAACACTTTCTGCCATCGTTGTTACCTCTCCTGCTCCATGATTGCATCGGTTATTGACCTGGCATCGATCGGCAGCCCGGTGTAATGGAGGACCGAGCGGAGCCTGGTGGCCAGATCCGGCAGCTCCAGGCGAATCAGATCTCGCAACTGCGCGTCCCGGTTCTGCTCGACGACATAGATACGATCATGTTTTTCCACGAAGCTCCTGAGCTCATCCGTAAACGGTAGCGCACGCACTCTCAGGTAGCTGTTAGGAACACCGGATTGCTTGAGTTGGTCGCGACTCTCGGCTACCGCCACATCCGATGAGCCGAAGGCGATGATGCCGATTTTTGCTTTTACGTCGATGTCCGCTATCGGCTTGGGCACGTATTTGCGTGCCGTCTGGTACTTCTTGTTCAAGCGGTCCATCAGGTTTTTGTAGTCGTCCGGACGCTCGGAATAAGCTGCCCGTTCGTTGTGCCCGCTGCCTCTGGTGAAGTATGCCGCCAGCGGATGGGGCGTACCCGGCAGCGTGCGGTAGCAAATGCCGTCGCCATCGACGTCGCGATAACGCTCGAATTTGCCGAGTCGCTCGATTTCTTCCGCCGTCAGGACCTTGCCGCGGTCGAACGGTTTTTCCGGATAGGGAAACTTATCGGCCATCCAGTTGTTCATGCCCAGGTCCAGATCGCTCAAGACGAAGACGGGGGTCTGGAAACGCTCGGCCAGATCGAAGGCCTCGACCGCCAGGCTGTAGCACTCCTCCACCGATCCGGGAAACAGCACTATGTGCTTGGTGTCTCCATGGGAAAGGAAGTAAGCGCTGATGACGTCTCCCTGCGCCGTCCTGGTCGGCATCCCGGTTGAGGGGCCCACCCTCTGGACATCGAAGATTACGGTCGGGATCTCGGTGAAATAGCCGTAGCCGGCAAATTCCGCCATGAGCGAAATGCCCGGGCCCGAGGTCGATGTCATCGAGCGAGCGCCTGCCCAGCCGGCTCCCAGAGCCATGCCTATGGCTGCCAGCTCGTCTTCGGCCTGAATGACGGCAAAGGTCGCCTTGCCTGTCTTCTTGTCAATCCGGTATTTCTGCAGGTACTCGATGAGCGTTTCGCACAGACTCGACGACGGCGTAATCGGATACCAGGTCATCACCGTGGCGCCGGCGAACATGCATCCGATTGCGGCAGCGGCGTTGCCGTCGATGATGATCTTGCCGGCGGTCTTGTTCATCCGCTCGACACGGTACGGATCTCTTTTCTCGAGGTTGTCTTTCGCCCACTGGCGGCCCTTAGCCGCGGCCTGCAGGTTGAGGTCGATGGCTTTGCCCTTGCCCTCGAACTGGCGTCTGATTGCCCTGTCCACTTCAGCTTGCTCTATGCCCAACAGCTCGGCGGCGACGCCCACATAAATCATGTTGGTGAGCAGCTTCCGGAGCTTGACCTGATCGGTGGTCTCGGCAGCCAGCTCGGCAAAGGGCACCTGGTAGTGGATGATGTCGCTGCGCACCGCATCGAGCTTGAGCTCCACCGGACTGATGCAGACGGCCCCTTCTTCGAGCGAACGCACATCCTCCACTGCCGTCTGCGGGTTCATAGCCACCAGGATGTCAATCTCCTTTTTGCGCGCCACCCACCCATCTTTGTTCGCACGGATGGTGAACCACGTGGGCAGCCCGGCGATGTTGGAAGGAAAGAGGTTTTTCCCGCTGACCGGAATACCCATCTGAAAGATGGAGCGCATGAGAACGTTGTTCGAGGATTGGCTACCGGAGCCATTTACGGTTGCCACCTGAATGGAGAAGTCGTTGATAACTCGGCGCTTTTCCACTTCTTGGGCGCTGTCAGCAGCTAAAGTCTTCACAGCCTGATTACCTTAAACACAGTGCGTCAACAGATATCTAAGTTTATCAAGTGACCGGTCTAGGACCGCGATCGCTACCAGATTCGATAAGGATTTCGCAATATTTGGATTTAAACGCTCCGTCGTCGTGCAGCATGGCGGTGCCCATGCAGGCTCCGCGCGAGGCGGGCGCATTTTCATGCGCCCCTTGGTGGTTGCTTGAGCTGTTGCCTCTCTCTACGGCGTTCCGGCGTTGCTATCACACCGCGTCCTAACGTCAATGCCGTTCACTTTCCGGCGGATTGGGTTCGGAACCCTGGCAGCGCAGGCCGGCTCACGCTGGCTTCTCCGTCGCGCAGCGACTCCGCATCCTCTGTAATGCTCCGTCGGCTCGTACCTCGCCTCCTTCGCGGCCCTGCTTCGGAGCGGGCAGGATGCCCGCGCCCCCAGGTTTAACGTAAACGGCTTTGGCGCTTATATCCGAATGCGCACATCCAGCAGGTACGGACCGTCCGTTTCGATCATCTCCTTGAGCGCTGGTTGGAGTTCGTTTGCGCTGGAAATGGTATTGGCAGGCATGCCCATCGACCCGGCAAGCTCGAGGAAAGACACGGGCGGGTCGCGCAACTCGAGACCCCGGAAGCCGCTTTTCGGCTCGCCGTGAGCCTGTGCCGGGCCGTATCCCTGATTGTTGAGGACCACCACCTTGACGCTCAGGTTGTAATGACAGGCCGTCCAGAGCGATTGCGGGTAGTGGAGCAACGACCCGTCGCCAGTAATGCAGATGACAGTGTAGTCCGGGCTGGCCCACTTTACCCCGAGGGCGGCTGGAAGCGCGTAACCGGGAGCGTGCCCGTTGGTGGCCAGGTAAGCAGAGCTGTGCTCCATGGTCATAAGCCGCATCGGAAGCGGGGAGAAGGTACCGAAGTCGTTGACGATGACCGACTTGCGTGGACGAACCTCATCGAGTATTCGCAGGCAGCGGGCTACCTGAATGGTGCCGTCCGAGCCGGACGCCAGCAGCGCCTCCGTGTCCGCCTTGCGCGCGGATTCCAGGACCGAGGCTGTCTCCCTGAAGCGTTCCTTGGCGCGAATAACCCACGGGTTGTCGACAACCAGCTGAATCTCAGCGCGCAGGCGGTTGAGGCTTTCGGCTAGATCGGCGCTGGCGCAGAAGTGGCAGGGCAGGGCGCAGCCGGCAAGGAGCGGGTCCATGTTGATCTGGACCACGACCGTGGTGCTAGGGATCGTGGATGCGCCGCTCAAGAAAGGTGCGCGATTTTGCACGCCCAATGCCAGGATTACGTCGTAGCCGCTGAAAATCGTGGCATGCTGCCCGTCTTCATCAGCCGGTAGGACGCCGGCAAAGAGCGGGTGCTGGTTAGGGAAGTTGACGCCGGTCGGGGCGGACTCGACAAAGGCTGGGCAGCCCAGCACTTCCACCAGGCTGACCGCCGCATTGCGCGCTCTGTATTGCCAGACTTCGTTTCCCAGCACCACGGCCGGCTTGGTGGCTGCCACCAGGAGCTGGGCGGTGCGCTTGAGAAATGCCGAATCGGCCGCAGCCAGCGGGCTCAGGCGCGGTGGCATGATCACGCGGCTTGTCACCGCTTGCCGCATCAGGTTGACCGGCAGTGACAGGAACGCCGGGCCGGCCGGTGGCGACATGGCCTCGTGGAAGGCTCTCCGAACCATGCGTGGCAGCTCGTCCGGGACATTGAGCTGGGCGATCCACTTGCAGAAAGGGGCGGCAAGCGAACATAAGTCCCGCTCCACGACATCTTGCTCATTGAGAACCGCCGTGCTTTGTTGACCGGAAAGGACGACCAGGGGAATCCTGCTCTCCCTGGCGTTCAAGACAGCAGACAGAGCGGAGAGCAGACCGGCCGGCGTGCTGACGTCGACCACGCCTGTTTTACCTGAGGCCTGGGCGTAGCCCATGGCCATGGAAACGGCTATGCCCTCGTGCAGTGCCACCACATAGCCCACGTCGGTGCGTTTGACCATCGTCTCCATCAAGGGCAGCGCCGTGGCACCAGGCTTTCCGAATACAAAGCGAGTACCTTCGACAGCCAGCTGATCAACGAGCAGGTCGCTGGCAAGGTAGTCGGTCATCATTCGCTCCGCTTTACCGGGGAAAGGGCGCGGCATGGCGGCGCCCCCTACGTAGCACAATTCTACAGGTGATCGAGTTCGAGAATGGGACAGGGGCTGTACTCGGTCCAGGTCTCCACAGCGTGTACCAGCGGCAGAATCATAGGGCAGCCCCATTCCCTGGGCGACATCTTCAGGTTGTGCGCGAAATCGGGGAGTAATCCTTCCCAGGCGCGAATCCTGCGCGCGCCGCGCTTGAGCGCCAGGCTGAAAATGTTTCTCCACAGATTGACGCGTGCCTGGAACGGTCCTGCGATTTCAAGAGCGCGCAAGGTTTTGGCCGAATACTCGATAAGAGCGTAACCCGATGCGCCAGACTCATCGTCTACCGTGACAAGCTCCATTCTCGGCCAGGACCACTGCGAGTTGGCGTGCAGGAAGATCTCCCGACCGAGCTTGAAGGACCAGTACTGCTCGCTGCGTGCAACCCCGAACGGGCGTCCTCTCAGCCACCGCCTGTAGTGACGGTCAAGGAGCGGGATATGGGCCAGTTCGACCGGGCACACTCGAGGCTCGAGCGCCCGCAACGAATCTACTTCCGGAAATGCGCCCGGCTCGCACTTCAGGTTGTCCCCGCCCGGCAGGTTGACAAAAAATTCACTGCACCCCAGAGGGCGGAAACCGAAGCGCTCGTAGAACTGCGGTCCTATGTCGGTAAACAAGAGCATCCCGTCCGCCCCCTCGCTCCGGCTCCTGTCGATGAGCTCGGTAAGCATCTTCTGAGCGTAACCCATGCCCCTTGAGTCCGGCTGCGTATACACGGCTCCCACCCCGGCGAACCGGTAGAGCCTGCCCCTGGCTGACAACTGCAGCCTGTAGAGCTTGCAGCTTGCCACCAGGCCGGGGCCGTCTCGGTAGATGAGGAAGGTGTAGTTGCGCCGCGACCAGGGATGGTTCATCTGGCGCCGGATGTAGTGGTAATAGCTCTGGCGGTCCAGCCCCGGCGACCAGATCTCGTACGTGTGATGCAGTACCTTGAGGATGTCGCACCACTCTGCTGGTTCCAAGCTCATGACCGGCGCGTCCTTTGCTGTGCAACCAGTGAGGGGAAAGAGGACGCCTGGGTTAAGCACATGTCATCTGTTTTCCCTAGCTGATTTGTGGAGTTTTTCATAATTTACACTTTGTAACTGTCGATTAAAATAGTAGCTTCTTTCCATCCGACCGGATTGCCGGAATGCCTTCCGCAAACAGTTCTGCGTTTCTCAAGCCCGCCGGGCTGACGCATCTTGGC
>DATNRD010000333.1:0-10199 GCA_036703665.1 Candidatus Obscuribacterales bacterium | reverse complement strand
CTATGCTGCCCGCGCGCCTATCGGCTTCGTCCGCCTCGCGGCCTCGATCCAGTCCCCGGAGAGCGGCCGCATAGTTTCTCAGAGTAGCCGCCACTGCCATGTCGTCGGGCCCGAGCGTCTTTTCTCTGATCGCCAGGACACGCTCATAGAGCGGGACGGCCTGCGCATAGCGCCCTTGATCTGAGTAGAGGCGCGCCAGGTTGTTGAGGATGACCGCCAGCTCGGCGCTGTCGGGGCCTTGAACTCTTTGCCTTATGTCCAGGCAGCGCTTAAGCGCGGACTCGGCATCGGAATACTTCTTCTGCTCGGCATAGAGAAGGGCTAGATTATTCAAACTGGTAGCCAGCACCAGGCTGTCTGCCCCCAGCGCCTTTTCGGCAACCTCCACGGCCTGCTTGCCGCGCCGCTCCGCTTCGGTGAATCTGCCGGCGGCACGATACAGCTCCTCCAAGTTGTCCAGCTCTCTGACCAGCGGCTCTGTGGCTGGTGCCGCCTGCCTCTGCAACACATCTATGGAGCGCAGGTAAAGCTTCTCGGCGGCCTCGTAGTCGCCGGACTCCTTGTAAACCATGGCCAGGTTGCTCAAGCTGGAAGCAAACTCAACCGGCTTTGCATCGGCACTCTTCTCCCTGATTTCAACAACACGTTTGTAGAGATTCCTGGCCTGGTCGTACTTCCCTTCCTCTCGATAGAGAACAGCCAGGTTGTCCAAGGCCGAAATGGCCTCGGCGCTCTCCGGTCCGGCCGTCTTCTCCACGATCTCCAGCACCCGAGTAAGGAGTGGCTCGGCCTGCTCGAAGCGCCCCATGTCGCCATAGAGATTGGCCAGGTTGTTTAGTGTCGTGGCAACCAGCGGGCTGCCAGGACCCAGCGACGACTCCTTGAGCGCCAGCGATCGTTTGTAGAGCGCTTCGGCGTCGCTGTAGTGCTTCTGCTGCCGGTAAGCCATGGCCAGGTTTTCCAGGTTCTGGCACAGATCCAGGTTGTCGGCGCCGGGGTTCCGTTCGGCAATGGACAGCGAGCGCGTAAGCAGGGCCTGGGCATCGGCGGTGCGCCCGGTTTCGTTGTAGAGGACGGCCAGGTTTGTAAGGCTGAGGGCCGCTTCGCGGCTGTCCTGACCGAACGCTGCTTCTCTTATGGCCAGTGCCCGCTTGTAGAGCAGCTCAGCCTGGTCGTATCTTCTGGTCCTGCGATAGAGGAGCGCCAGGTTGTTGAGCGTGGTGACCAGCGACGGATCGTTTAGGCCGGCGGCCTTTTCCTTGGCTGCCAGCGCACTTTTGTAGGCTGACTCTGCCTGGTCGAGCTTGTCTTGGTCGTCGTAAACCAGAGCCAGGTTGTTGAGGCTGGTCCCCAGAAGATCGTAAGCCGGTCCCTGTGACTCGGCTTGCTTTATCGCCTCTTGAAAGTTCTTCTCTGCATCCTGGAAGCGACGCTGCTTGTAAGCCGCCACCCCCTCGTCGTTGAGGCGCTGCCAGACCTGCTCATCGGCAACGGCCCACGACGCCGAAGTACAGGCCAGCTCCAAAATCAACAGGAGAAGGAAAGCGATTCGTTGCATTCGGCTCACCCTAGACTAGCCCCGGCAGCGCATCCGTCTCCCGCCCTCCAGGGCCTTATGCAGCCGGGCCCGGCATATTCCCGGCTGCCGGCAATCAAGATGAAACGACCAGTTCGACCTGCTTGGCGAAGTTGAGTCCCTCGCCGTCGCTGTCTATGACGATGCGGTCGCCGTCTAAGAATTCTCCCTCAAGAAGCTTGAGTGACAGCGGGTTTTCAATCTCTTTCTGGATCAAACGCTTCAATGGGCGGGCACCGAATATGGGGTCATATCCTGTCGTGGCCAGCCAATCTCGCGCGGGCTCCTTCAAGATGAGCTGGATCTTTCGATCCGCCAGGCGCTTGTTGAGATATGCCAGCTGCAGGTCGACGATCTTCTTGAGCTGCTCGGCACTCAGAGCGTGGAAGACTACCGTCTCGTCGATTCTGTTCAGGAACTCGGGACGGAAATGCTCCCTCAGTGCCTGGATCACCCTCTCTTTCATTGCCGGATAGGTAGCGTCGCCTTCCACAGCGGCGCGTACCTGATAGTCCAGGATGTGCTGGCTGCCTATGTTGGAGGTCATGATGATGACCGTGTTCTTGAAGTCGACACGGCGTCCTTTGGCGTCAGTGAGATGGCCTTCGTCGAGCACCTGCAAAAGCACGTTGAACACGTCGCCATGGGCCTTTTCGACCTCATCGAAGAGAATGACGGCATAGGCTCGCCGCCGGACAGCCTCGGTAAGCTGCCCGCCCTCGTCGTATCCGACATAACCGGGCGGCGCGCCGATAAGGCGGGCAACGGTGTGCCGCTCCTGGTATTCCGACATGTCGATTCGGATCATGGCGTGCTCGTCGTCGAAGAGAAACTCGGCCAGAGCTTTGGCCAGCTCGGTTTTGCCCACGCCGGTAGGTCCCAGAAACAAGAAACTGCCGATCGGGCGCTTCGGGTCTTTCAAGCCTGCTCTGGCACGCCGCACCGCATTCGATACCACCTCGATGGCCTCGTCCTGCCCGACCACACGGTTGTGCAGGTGCTCCTCCAGACGCAGCAGCTTCTGCACCTCGCCTTCCAGAAGCTTGGTCACCGGTATGCCCGTCCACTTCGAGACGATCTCCGCGATGTCTTCTTCGTCGACCTCTTCCTTGAGCATGCGCGGGCCCTTCTTGGCAGTGACCCTGCGCTCCTCTTCCTTGAGTTTCTTCTCCAGCTCCATGAGCTTGCCGTACTTGAGCTCGGCAGCCCGCTGGAGATCCGTGGCTCGCTCAGCCTGCTCGATGGCGACACGCGTGGATTCCATCTCCGCTTTGATTTCCTGGATGCGGTGCAGCGCTTCCTTCTCCTCCTGCCACTGAACGCGCAGCCGGTCGGCGTCTTCTTTTATGTCAGCCAGCTCCTTCTCGAGTTTTTCCAGGCGTTCCCTGGAGGCTTCGTCCACCTCCTTGCGCAGCGCCTCGCGCTCTATTTCCAGTTGGATCTTGCGGCGCTCTAGCTCGTCAAGTTCAGCGGGCAGGGAGTCGATCTCGATGCGCATGCGGGCCGCTGCCTCGTCGATAAGGTCGATCGCTTTGTCCGGCAGGAAGCGGTCGGCGATGTAGCGGTGGGCAAGCACCGCCGCCGACACCAGAGCCGAGTCCTTGATTCGCACGCCGTGATGGACTTCGTAGCGCTCCTTGAGACCGCGCAAAATGGAGATCGTTTCCTCCACCGTGGGCTCGTCCACGAACACCATCTGGAAGCGCCTCTCCAGAGCCGGGTCCTTCTCCACGTGCTTGCGATACTCATCGAGCGTGGTGGCACCGATGCAATGAAGCTCCCCGCGCGCCAGCGGTGGTTTGAGCAGATTGCCCGCGTCCATGGCTCCCTCGCCGGTGGCGCCGGCACCGACCACGGTGTGCAGCTCGTCGATAAACAGAATGATGCCGCCCTCTGATTCCACCACTTCCTTTAGAACCGCCTTCAAGCGCTCCTCGAACTCCCCGCGGTACTTGGCGCCGGCGATAAGAGAGCCCATATCGAGCGCTATCAGGCGCTTGTCTTTCAGGCCTTCCGGGACGTCGCCCTTGGTGATGCGAATGGCCAGCCCTTCGACAATGGCGGTCTTGCCTACGCCCGGTTCGCCCACCAAAACCGGGTTGTTCTTGGTGCGCCGCGAGAGGACCTGCATGACGCGCCGTATCTCGTCGTCGCGCCCGATTACCGGATCAAGCTTGCCTTTGGCTGCGGCAGCCGTGAGGTCGCGCCCGTAGCGCTCGAGGGCCTGATAGGTTGACTCCGGGTCCTGGCTGGTGACCCGCTGCTTGCCGCGAATCGATGCCAGAACCTGCAAGATCCTGTCCTTGGTGACGCCGTGCTGCTTGAGGATTGTGCCGGACTGTCCCTTGCTGTCGTCGCACAACGCCATGAGCAGATGCTCGACGCTTATGTACTCGTCTTTCAAGCGCTCGGCTTCGCGCTGTGCCTCCTCGAAGATGGCCATGAGCTTGGCCGAGACGTGGATTTCGTCCTTGGCCACGGAGACAGCCGAGCCCTTCGGCTGCCCTTGCAAGTAACGGTTGAGCGCCTCCTCGATCGGGGCGACGCGCACGTCGAGGCGCTCGAGAATCTTGCCTGCCAGCCCGTCGCGCTGCTCGAGAAGAGAGAGCAAAAGGTGCTCGGGCGTCACCTGAGTGTGCCCGAAGCGCAAAAGGATCGCCCGGCAGCCGGTTATTGCTTCTTGAGCTTTACTGGTAAATCGTTCTAGGTTCATATGGTTCACCTGAAAGGTCAGCCACTAACGAATTATGAACCGACTCCATTACAAAGAGCTCATTTTTCCGGATTTATTTATTCGCTCGGCAGTTTATGCCGGCCCCCACGCGATTCCTTGGAAGGCACGCGGAATAAGATATGATGTTCCTAGCGTTGCGTGGCGCAAGGGCAGCTTCGTAAGACGACTTCCGGCGGCCTTTTTAGCGGGTATCCATCGGTCCTGACAGGTTGACATGACGGAGTTCGAAGAGGACTACTACGCCATCCTGGGAGTCGAAGAGACCGCGTCGCCGGATGAGATCCGCAAGGCTTATCTCAGGCTGGCCAAGAAGCTGCACCCCGACAGGTTTCCCAACGACGAAGAGGGCAAAGCCGCTGCCCAGGCTGAATTCCGCAGGGTGACCCAGGCCCACTACGTGGTGGGCGACACGGAGCGCCGGGCCGAGTACGATCGCTTGCGGCAGCTGGCGAAAAGCCGCATGGCACTGCGCACCGGCGAGCCCGGGGCGGCGGCTCCGGCAGCCGGGCAAGATGCAGCCGCCACGCAGGTGGACATCCAGGCCCAGGAAAGCATCAATCAAAAGTGGGCCGCCAAGCACATGAGCCGCGCCGACGAGCTCTTCCGCCGCCGCCGCTACCAGGAGGCCGAAACAGCAATCAAAGAAGCCATCCGGCTGGTTCCCAACGAACCCAAGTACCGCAACAAGCTGGCGGAGATATACCTGGCGCGGGGCTGGCGCACATACGCCATGACCGAGGTGCAGGCGGCGCTCCGAATCGATCCCAAAGATCCGGATGCAAAAAACCTGGAAACCAAGATAAAAGCGCTGGCCAGGGAATCAGGACCGGCCAGCAAACAGGGCAAGAAGGGATTTTTCCAGCAGCTCAAGGAGATCTTGAACAAGAAGCTGTAAGCCGGATTTTGCCGGCTGCCTTCGCCGGGCGTGGTAATATAACGCCCTGATCTGCTCTTTGCAAGCTGGTCGGAGGCAAGAGTGCATGGCCTGGCAACAGGTAAGCCCGACAATCAGATTGTTTAGGCTCCTGCCCCGGCCAGGGTCCGCCGGGCGGCGGCGCCCCCTGTTTCCAGCGGCAATGTTAGCCAGCCCACGTATCGCCACTGGTCGCCTGCTGGCCGCCAGCCTGGCTATTGTGGCAGCGGCTCCTTTACCGGCGACCCTGGCGGCCGGGCACGACAGCCAGCCCCCCTCCCAGTCCGGCAGCCAGAGGCCCTCGGGCTCCGTGCTTAAGGGACGCATCTCGGCCACGCAGTCGCCGTTTCTTTCCGGCACGGTCGAGACCATTCCGGAAGGTACGCAAGTCAACCTGACACTGACAGCCAACCTCAACTCCGAGCTGAGCCAGAAGGGCGACGAGGTCCTGGCCCGCATCGCCGTCGAGGTAAAAGACGGTCAGAAAGTGCTGCTGCCGGCCGGCTGGTATGCCCACGGCTTTGTCACTGATGTGGCCAGCCAGCGGCGGCTCGGTCGCGATGGCTACGTGGAGGTCGAGTTCGACTCGATCATAAGCCCGGACGGCAATTACGAGCTATCCTTCCCGGCTAAGCTCTCGACCAAGGACAACAAATTGAAGTCAGCAGCCAAGTTGCTGGCCAAGGACGCGGGCTACGTGGCAGTGGGAGCCGCCGCCGGAGCGATTCTTTCCGCGCAAATCACAGGCATCCCGCTGGCGGTGATGACACAAGGGTACTCGGTCGCCGTAGGCGCCGGGGTGGGAGCCGGCGTCGGCGCCTTTGCAGCGCTCAAACGCAAGGGCAAGATTGCCTCCTTCTATCCAGGCGACGAGCTCAAGCTCACCATTGCAGAACCGCTGACGATACCAGCTTTCAATCCGGAGGCTCTGGCAGCCTCGCCGCCTGCCGGGGGCGTCGAGGGGCTCAATATCCTGGTTGCCCGTGCGCGCTTCGGCAAAGATCCCTTCGGAGACGAGCGCTCCCGGCTGCTGACGCTCGATGTCAAGCTCGACAACGAAAGCTCGAAGGAATACAGCTTTTTTGATCTGGCTGTCGTATCAGACCACAACCAGCGCTATTACCCGTCCATCCTGGGCGGCCTAGCCGTTTTGAAGAAGAAAGTGCCGCCCCACACAAGCCAGGAAGGCACCCTGACCTTCAGCGTCGACAGCCCCAAACGCAAGTACTGGATTGTGCTTTTGGACCGGGTAGAGCGCAAGGAGCTGGCTCGCGTTCCGATAAATTAAATCGTGGGGAACTCCCCCCTGATAACTGGCATTTAATCCTAAGTGGAGCTAATATATTCCAGTCGCTGCTCTGGGTCCTTGCATATAAGGATCGACAGAGGCACCAATCAGCCCGGCGACTGAACCCGGCGTTTCTGCCGGGGTATGCGGTCACTTGAATTGATCGCCCGGGGGGCGGCTGGATGGAGGTTGCACCATGAAGGCCCAGTTTACGCAGATGCTCCAACAGTTCCACGGCCAGTCAAGGCACAGGCAGACCGAGGCTCAACTGAGGAAACTCCAGAGCCACAACTTGCAACTGGAAAGGGTAATCCGCGAAAAAGATCGCGAGATCGAGGCTCTCAACCACCAGATTGCCAACTATGAGGCCAGGCTGCAGGAGCTCATGGGCACCGACGATCTTACCGGGCTGCCCAACCGGCACGTCTTCAAGGAACACCTGACCCACTCTCTTAAAAGGGCCGTGCGCCTCGGATACTCGCTGTCGCTCATGCTCATCGATGTCGATCACCTGCGCGAAATCAATCTTCGCTACGGGCATCAGGTAGGCGATGAAGTCTTGATTGAAATTGCCAGGATATTGAAGAGCTCCGTACGCGAAATCGACATGCCGGCACGCTGGGGCGGGGAGGAGCTCGTGGCCGTCCTCCACGAGACCGATGCCGAGGGCGCCTCGGTGGTAGCCGAGCGCGTCAGGCGCCGCGTGGCGGCACTGGAAATTAGAGATCCGCGCACCAACAAGAAAATCAATGTCACGGCCACGCTGGCCGTGGCCAGCTATCCGAGCCACAGCAACGAGCCGCAGGTCCTGCTTGAGGCGGCCTGCGAGGCGCTGCTGACGGCCAAGGACAAGGGCTGCAATTCGGTGGTTATCGCCCAGCGATAGCCTCAGTTAGCCAGTGCCCGACAGCTTCTCCTGCCGGCTGGCAGCCTGGTGCGGTGCCACCAGCTGTGATGCGCGCCTCCAGGCACAACTTGTGCGCCGGCACTGCTAGGAGATCTGATGCAGGGCGGTCTGGCCGGCCGGTATGACGGCCGAGCCCTCCTCGCCGGCGGACGTCAGCGCAATGCCGGCTGCGGCAGCCACCAGTCCGACAAAGAGCGGATGGGGGTTGTCCGGACGCGAGCGCAGTTCAGGATGGAACTGGCAGGCAACGAAATAGGGATGATCGGTAAGCTCGAT
Source organism: Candidatus Obscuribacterales bacterium (assembly GCA_036703665.1). Classification (GTDB taxonomy): domain Bacteria; phylum Cyanobacteriota; class Vampirovibrionia; order Obscuribacterales; family Obscuribacteraceae; genus DATNRD01. The sequence continues at coordinate 2,505 of DATNRD010000333.1, read as the reverse complement.
CATCTCGACCAGGCGCCCGTCCGGCGACAATCCCGAGAAGACCAGGCCGTGCTTGCCGAGCTCGTCTCGCAACTTGTTGTTCACCTCGTAGCGGTGCCGGTGGCGCTCGTAGACGACCTCCTGGCCGTATAGCCTGTAAGCCTTGCTGCCGCCGGCAAGGTGGCACGGATAGCGCCCCAGCCTCATGGTGCCGCCTTTGTTGACCACATTGTGCTGGTCGGGCATCAAGTCTATGACAGGGAAGGCAGTAGCAGGATTGAACTCGGTGGAATGAGCTCCGGCCATGCCCGCCACGTTGCGGGCAAACTCGATTACCGCTGTCTGCATACCCAGACACAGGCCCAGGAAAGGGATTTTGTTGACTCTGGCGTATTCGATTGCCTGAATCTTGCCTTCGATGCCGCGATCACCGAAGCCGCCCGGCACAAGGATGGCGTCGGCTTCCGCCAGATATTCCCTGGCACCGTGCTTCTCGATGTCCTCCGACAGGACCCATTTCAGGCCCACCTGCACTCCCAGCCGGGCGCCGGCGTGCTTGAGTGACTCGACAACCGAGATGTAGGCATCGGACAGCATGACGTATTTGCCCACGATAGCTACGGTAATCGTCTTGGTCGGGCGCTTGATTCTTTCCACCAGATCCCGCCACTGGCTCAAATCCGGTGTCTCGTTGGGCAGGTGCAGGCGCTCCAATACGCGAGCGGCCAGGCCTTCGGCTTCCAGGAACAACGGCACCTCGTAGAGGATCTGCACATCACGGCACTGTATGACGCTCTCGATGTCCACATCGGTAAACAGAGCCAGCTTCTCCCTTATGGAGGAGCCCAGGTTCCGCTCCGTGCGGCAGACCAGGATGTCGGGCTGGATGCCCCGGCTCCTCAAGGTGTCGACTGAGTGCTGGGTTGGCTTGGTCTTGAGCTCGTTGGTTGTGCGCAGGTTGGGGATCATCGTGACGTGGATGTAGCAGACGTTGTCCCTGCCCACGTCCTTGCGCATCTGGCGAATGGCCTCGAGGAATATGAGGCTCTCGATGTCGCCCACGGTGCCGCCCACCTCGACAATCACCACCTGAGCGGCGGTTGCCTGGGCCGCCTTGCGGATGAAGTTCTTAATCTCGTTGGTGACGTGCGGGATCATCTGCACGGTGCCGCCCAGGTAGTCACCGCGGCGCTCCTTCTCCAGCACGCTCTTGTAGATCGAGCCGGCAGTCACGTTGTTGTTGCGCGAGAGGTCGGTGTTGATGAAGCGCTCGTAGTGCCCGAGATCCAGGTCGGTCTCGGCCCCGTCCTCGGTCACGAAGACCTCCCCATGCTGGTAGGGACTCATGGTGCCTGGATCGACGTTGAGGTAGGGGTCGAGCTTGACTATGGTGGTCGTGATGTCGCGCGCTCGCAAGAGCCTGCCCAGTGAAGCAGCGACAATGCCCTTGCCCAGAGAGGACACCACCCCACCGGTAACGAAGACATACCTGGTGCTCATCTACCCTCCCGAATCCATGCCAGGATCCCCTGCCGAAACATCCAATGACAACTATAAGACAAGATGCCGAAGCACGAACAGGCGACCCCGGCTGCCGCCAGTGGGAAATACCCCATGCCCGGGGCGTCCGGATTGGGGCTTACCGCAGCGACCCTCATCCGGACTGAAACTATGGCGGTTTGCTTCATCGGCGCTACTCGCCTATGCGTGGCACTTTGAAATACCCGCCCTCGGTCTCCGGCGCGCCGGCAAGCAGCACCTGGCCCCCGGGCGGACTGACCACCTCGTCGGCGCGCATGACGTTGACGAGATCCAGGGCATGCGCCATCGGCTCAACGCCGGTCGTGTCCACGGCCTTCAGCTGGTCGAAGTAATCGATGATTTTGGCCAGCTGCTCGGCATAAAGCTGCTTCTCGGCGGCGGAGAGGGCAAGCCGAGCCAGGCTGGCTACATGCTCGACATCTTTGACGGTAATCACGTTACTTCCCCGCCTCGGGGAAACGATTCCCTCTGGCGTCCCCAGCTTTGTTCAACCAAGTCTGCAGGCATGTTAACACACAAGGCGAGGCAGCCGCCCATTAAAATTCTCCGGTTGCACCAGATTGCTTTGCCGCCGCCGACAGCCATTTGCCCGGCCACTTCCTGTCAAGATATCGCAACCGGGTCGTCAGGCAGGGTATCATTGTTAGCTAAAGGGGAGTAGCACCGCGGGATGGTCGCCCTTCCGCCTCTCCAGTCGTCAGCACGGCTTAGGCCCGGCTGGAAAGCAAGCATTATCGGCTTGGGAGCAAGACCTTTACCGATGGCCGCAAGGCCTGGTGAGTCTTGCTTGGGAGGGATACGGAATGCTGCTCGACATCCTGCTGTTGGTCGTAGCCCTTTTCGTCATCCTCCTTTCCTCCGAGCTGTTCACCAATGGCGTCGAGTGGCTCGGGCAAAGGCTCAAGCTCAACGAAGGCGTGGTCGGCAGTGTTCTGGCCGCGGTAGGAACAGCCTTGCCGGAGACGCTTATCCCTTTTGTGGCGG
>DATNRD010000332.1:0-6143 GCA_036703665.1 Candidatus Obscuribacterales bacterium | reverse complement strand
CCACGCTGATTCTGTGGGTGAAGTCGTCGACCAGACCGGGAATGTCGCCGAGCGTACTGTGCACGTTGATGCGGCTTTCCAGAGCGACGCTGTTCTTCGGGTCGATGGCGAGGATAGCGCTGTAATCGGCTATGGCAGTTTTGTAGTCATGCAGCATCTCGCTCACACGTCCGCGTCCAAACAAGGCGTCTACGAAGCGAGGATTGATCTCCAGCGCCATGTTGAGATCCTCCAGAACGACAAGAAGCGGCTCGTGTCCCAGGAACTTTGCCACTGCTCTAAAGTACAGAGCCTTCTCATTTCTCGGATTTTCCTTGAGTGCCTGCTCGCACAATGCAAGCACCCCTTTCACATCGCCAGCATCGAGCTTTGCGTTGATCTGCTCTTCCCAGGGAGGCTGCGGAGCAGGAGCGGAGGTGCTCTCGCTTTTGCTGGCGGATGTGCCTGCCTGATCTGCAGTAGCGAATGCCGGTATACTGACAGATACGGTGATGCTTCCGAGCGTGAGAGCAAGACCTGTAGACAAAATTTGTCTCTGTAGCCTGAAAAAGGTGATCATGATACTAGTCTCCTCGTTTGCTTGTGACTTCTCCGCCGAACGCTTACCAGATAGAGAGCGCCGACACCCTGATTGTCGGGTGAGACCTGCCATGCTGGATTGACGAAAACATCAAAGCTATGCGTGGGCAGTACAAAGCGGCATGGTGTCATGCAGGGAATCGGCGGGGTGATCTGTCGTAAGCATGGGAAGGTTGAGCAGGATGATTGTGCCGCGGCGCGGAAATGGCTGGCGGAGTGAGCGCGATTGTCACCGGTGTGAGAGATGCGCAAATGCAGAGGGAGGCTCCTATGACCGGATGCCTCCCTCTGAGCGAATGAGCTAAAGGTGGAAATCAATCTACCATGTCAGTTTCCAGGTAAAGACACCGCCACCCGGGCAATTAAACAGCCGAGGTCCCCAACTGCCGGTGGCCGATTCACCATATATGCTGGTCGGGCCCGAAAATGAGATCACCCCCGCATCAGCCCAGGGCATGAGGGTGCCCTCGTAGTAGCCGTCGATGTAGATATCGATCCTTTCGTTCGTCCAGTTGCTCAATTCGATGCCGCACACTCCGCGCGTCTTCGGGCCGCCCTTGCTGGGTGGGGGCGTCCTGGTCGCCTTTGGATTTACTGCCGAGCGCTCTTTGATTTCCTTTGGTCTCTCAGCCCCCTTTTTCCCCTTGTCGGTAATTACCTGCTTTTCGCTCTTGTCTGCGGCGATTGTGCTGCCGGCGAAAATTCCTGTGGAGCAGAACATGGCCGCTAACAGCATGACCGCGAGTTTTATGTTCTTCATTGACGGTCCTCCGGATATGAAAGGATGCTAGTTGGACAGCATTGCGATGTCTGCCGGGCATCATATCAATATGAAGCCGGCGTTGATCGCGTACAGTCACAGCGCCGATTGACTGGTTGAGGTAGTCCCTAATCACATGCCGCTGGTGCCCGATCGTTGAATTCAATATTTCTTAAATCATGGGTGAAGCGAGTCCGGCTCACTATCCGGACTCGCTCCTCGTTTTCCAAGAGGTGTGACAGGCGCACTATCTTGTCAGGTTGTCGATGTGTTGGGCGTTGGGAATTGATGAAATCACTAAATCCGGATTAGAGTCCCGGTTGAGATCGGTTAACGGTGGCAGGGAGGTCGGCGAAATGTGGGAGGCTCCTTCTTATCCTTTGCTGTCCGGGCCGCCGATGTAGTGGATGATCATCTCGTGCCAGATCGGCCTGGAGAATCATGCCGTGGAAGATGTAGTGATTATTCTAGACTTCATTCACGTCCTTGAATACATCTGGAAGGCCGCACATGCTTTCTATGCCGGACAGGCAAAGAGCCTTTCCTTGGTAAGGGTTCGGCCAAGACAGGTCACCCGCCTCGAAACTGTCATCCTCTTACGAGCGCAGCGCTTAGGATCTCGTGTCGGCACAAGGAGATGGTTCCTTCGGTCGCGGTGCTCCCTCAGGACCGCTCTCGCTCCGCTCGAGCTCCATCGTAAGAGGATGACAGCTTCCGGGTTCCATCACCTGTCTTGACCGAAACCTTACTTTCCTTGAACAGTGCGGGGATCGGGTTGTCCACGTAACTGGAGAGCGTATGCCGGCCAAGCTCCTGCAGCTGCTCCGGGTACGGCAGGGCCGGCAGAAGGAAGGCTGGGAAGTAGCCCAGCCGCTCCTCTAAAATTGCTTTGAGCTCTTCGCTGGACCCCATCGCCACCGCTCCGGCCGGCTCAACATCTACAGATCATCTCGCCGCCGCTTCCCCCATACCGCAACCCCGTCACTTGTGAAACGATCTGGGGCAGCCGTCACCGTTCTGCCGAGAAGTCCGTGCCTCATGCCAGTCTGATGCTGTCGGACGGTGCCGTCACCGCCCCCGCAGCGCGAGCCCGTGTGGGTATTCCGGACAGGCGGCGCACGCAGAATGGGCTGCATATCGATCAGGACATGAGCCGGCGCAGCAGGGGGCGCATGGCGTTGGCCCAAATCCGATAGCCCTTCTCGGACAGGTGCAGGTAATCCGGCATCACGTCAGGCGAAATCCTTCCCTGAGTGTCCGTGAACCGATCCCCGATTTGCCCGATTCTGCCTGAAGCGGCGGAGCGCCAGGAGCCCTGGTGCCCAGCTGGCGGCGAGGGTTGGCAGCAGTGAATCGCGTGTTGTGGAGGCGCAACGCTGGCTACCCGACACCAGTGGGCTGTTGGCAGTTCGCGTCATGTGTCCTTCGCGGGTACGCAGGTCTTTTGTAAGCGGCAGGAAGGCTTGTTGGACAGGAATAGATGGGCTCCCCTTGCAGGGTTAGCCTGCGAGGGTGATGCCGGATTGCCACATCCCGTCTATATTAGGAGAAGCTAAGCTAATACACGTGTGCGCGTGGGGCTACGCAGAGAAGCAAGACCCCCCGATTTTGCCATGGCGCAACATGCATCGATTCCCTATGAGTCCAAGGAGTTGCCTCGTTCGCCGACGGCAAGTGAGCTCGGCAGCGAGGTTATTCATAGGCTCGAGCAGATGTTTGGTTCATGGCAAGGCTCACGATTAAAGTCCTGTGTGACAAAAGGAGTGCTGTGTGGACACCGGAAGCAGTCTTTCCGGACCGGAGCGGTGACGGCAGTGGCGGTGTTTATGCTGCTGTCCAGTGTGTTTATCAGCCATGTTGTGTTGACTGCGGTATTGAAGCCTCGTCTTCCTGCGAGTTTGGAGAACGTGCCCAGTTACCCTCAGTCGTTGCCGGCAGGTGGAAAAATCTATCGGTTGGTCGAGATTCGTTGAACGACAGCCGATCGGCCATCTACTCAACTATCAATCGCGGGCGGCCGGTCGCCGTATCTGTTGATGTTCTCGCGCACGGCGGTCTCGTCTCGCCAGGTCCACAACAGCCGCCACCGGCGTCCAGGTTCGCTCAGAGTCGTAAAACAGACACCGACAGCCACACAACCTACCGGGCGCAGTACGGGAATCGGCAGTGCAGGGTCGTAAGTGGTCTCGCCAGGTTGCCACCCTTCGCCACTGACCAGATACCAGTAAGTGCCGCTCGTGATTTGCTGAGCTTGATTTGGCGCCATGTCCAATTTCCCCCCTTCTGCCCCTGATTGCACCGGTTGCCTGCCGCAGACTAGGATGCTTGCAAGGACTGGTTTTCAAGGGGGGGGCGGCGAGCCGTTTCTGGCTCGGCTCGATAGCCTGAATGAGCTTCTCTCTCAGGGCCTTGACGGCTGCCTGGGTCCTGTCTTTGACTGCAAGTTTTTGCATTATGTGTTGCACATGGGTCTTTACTGTCTCGGTGCTTATGCAGAGCTGCTGGGCAATCTCCAGATTGGTCAAACCGCCGGCGAGCAGGGCAAGTACATCCATCTCTCTGGCAGACAATGAACTACGTGAAGTCGACATGGTTTGAATAGTAGCAGCAAAGGTAGGGGCGGCCGCCCGACTCAGCACCTGCGCGGCGACCTCTGCATGGAGCCATGCGGCCCCTGCCGCCACGGATCGCAAAGCGAGTTCAAGCTCTTGCCTGGTCAGTCCCTTATCACAAACACCAAGGGCGCCCGCTCCAACAACCTGGCAGGCGGCAGTGACAGTCGGCTTGGAGCTCCAAACAATAATCCTCACGTTTGGGAGCTCTAGCTTGACGAGCTTCACAGCTTCTATTGCGCCTGTGGGGGGAAGGTTCTCTTCGATGATTACCACGTCAGGCTGGACTTCCGGCAGTAAGGCCGCGGTTTGGACTCCGTCGTTGGCTTCGCCGACCACCTGCACCCCGTCGATTTGCGAGAGCATGAGCTTCAAGCCTGTTCGAATTATTTCTTGGTGATCCGCCAGAAACACCCGGATTGTCGAACTGTCAGTTTCCATAGACAACCACCGCCTTCTCCCGAGCCGCACGGTGGCTGGAAATGTCACGTAAAGCAGGCCTTGAATGATGCGCGTGGGCGATTTAAATCCCATTGTGGCTCAAAGTACGGTTGGTGTCAACATTTACAGGTCGCGACGCATCTCATGCACCGGCAGGGTCCGCATGGGCTGCGGGGCCGTTGAGGCGGTCTTGACGGAATCGCGCGACTGGCCTCGCTTTCGTGCAGGACGTAGTATTTGTATCCACCCGCGACCCCGTCACTTGTGAAACGATCTGGGGCAGCCGTCACCGTTCTGCAGAGAAGTCCGTGCCTCATGCCAGTCTGATGCTGGCGGACGGTGCCGTCACCGCCCCCGCAGCGCGAGTCCGTCTGGGGATTCCGGACAGGCGGCGCACGCGGAATGGGCTGCATATCGTTCAGGACATGAGCCGGCGCAGCAGGGGGCGCATGGCGTTGGCCCAAATCCGATAGCCCTTCTCGGACAGGTGCAGGAAATCCGGCATCACGTCAGGCGAAATCCTTCCCTGAGCATCCGTGAATCGATCCCCGATTTCTAGAAAGTACACGTAGCGACCATCGTCGAGCGCGCCGAGACGATTATTGATCTCCTTGATTGTCTGGCGCACCGGCGCATCGGGTTGGCTGTCACGCGGCAAGATGCCGAGCAAGAGAATCTTTGTCTCGGGCAGCTTGTTGCGAACCACCTCAACAATCATCTTGATGTCGGCAGCTATTTCTTCAGGGGACTGAACACCGGCTGAGATATTGTTTGTGCCGATTAAGAGCACAACGACTCGCGGCTGTATGCCATCGAGCTCTCCCTGGCTGATTCGACGGTAGACACCCTGCGTGGTGTCGCCCGATATTCCAAAGTTGGCCGTTCGCCACTGAGAGAACTCGCTGTTCCAAATTGGCTTTCCGGCTGTCTGGAAGTTCTCTGTAATCGAGTCACCTATAAACAGGAGATCGATGTTTCCTCGAGCGGCTTGCCTGACGAAGCTCTTATGCAATTTCATCCAGCGCCTCAATCCCGAGTGTGCAATCCTGTCTTCTTCGCTGCGTGCGCAGGATTGCAGAGCACCGCAGCCTGTCGCCAGCACTGCTAGAACCACCAGCATTCGCACCAGCGGTTGACCCACGAACTGCCTTGGGAAAGCAACGAACCCGCGCCCACAGGAGGTGTGGCGAGGCAACAGCGGCGATACCGTCGGCCGCCGAGTGTCTTTTCGCGAGGAAGGGAAGCGCGGTGCGACCACGAAGCACATACAAAAAGAAAGCCTCGCGGCCTTCCTTGAAGAATATATGTGTCGAACCGGATAACTGAATAGCCAATAAAACGCATGTCGCCTCTGTACGCCTGGTCTTGAGTAGGAAATTCCCACCAGGCGACTTCTTCGGCATCGACCTAGGAGAGGCCGTTAATCGCGCAGGACGTGAGAGTCCTTACGCGCGGCACATGCCGGCTTCGGCTCAACACCGATTGAGCCTATCCGGTCATCTCCCTAGAAAGGAGGTGATCCAGCCGCACCTTCCGGTACGGCTACCTTGTTACGACTTCGTCCCAGTCACCGGCCCTGCCTTAGGCGGCTGCCTCCCATAGGGTTAGCGCACCGACTTCGGGCGTGACCAGCTCCCATGACGTGACGGGCGGTGTGTACAAGGCCCGGGAACGTATTCACCGCCGCGTGCTGATCGGCGGTTACTAGCGATTCCGACTTCACGCAGGCGAGTTGCAGCCTACGATCCGAA
>DATNRD010000331.1:0-2561 GCA_036703665.1 Candidatus Obscuribacterales bacterium | reverse complement strand
CGCCACGGGCGACCAGCCAGCCACCCACTATGCCGCCCAGGAGCAGGAAGATGGTCCCGATCGTCCCGTAGATCAATCCCACGTCGGCGGTGGATATTCCCAGCCCTCCTTTATCGGGCGGATCGAGCAGGAAAGGCTGCGCCATTTTCAGCATGAGGGCGTCGCCGAGCCGAAAGACTAAGATGAAAGCCACCACCGCCGCTATTCGTGGTTGATCGAAATAGGTCGTGAAGACCCTGACAAAGGCCGCAAAAGTGAGGCGCTCGCCTGCCGGCGAGCCTTCTGCGCGTGGCGCATCAGGCAGATAAAAGGAATGAAAAGCAAAGAAAGCAAGGAAGAGAACTGCACAGACCGCAAACGCCGCCGACCATCCTCCTGCTGTACCGATGCACTCACCAAGCCGGCCTGCGACGTAGACCAGACCGCCCGAGCCAAGCAGCCAGGCGACTTTATACGCCGCATTCCGCACGCCCACGTAGAATGCCTGCTGCGCTTTGTTGAGCACCTCGAGGTAATATCCGTCGATGGCGATGTCCTGGGTCGCGGACACCAGCGCCACCAGCGCGAAGGTGCCGAGCGCCAGCGATATTGCATACGGCGTGACTGCGCCGGCGGCAAGCGTGGCAAGCAGTCCGGCAAGCACCAGTTGCGATACCACTATCCATCGCCGCCTGGTGCCGTAGAAATCCACCAGCGGTGCCCAGAAAAGCTTGATGGTCCAAGGAATGTAAAGAAAGCTGGTCAGACCGATGAACTCGTTCGTGGCACCGAGGTTCTTGAAGAAGACCGCGGACATCATGATGACCAGCGTGTAGGGAAGCCCCTCCGCTACGTACAGGGTAGGAATGTATATACTCGGCTTGCCTGAACTCACGCTTGATAGCCTGTGTACAATGCTCACGGGTTCAATCTACTCGGGCAGGGACATTGTAATGCAGTTTTCACTCCTGGCTCTGGTCGTCGCCATCGCGTATTTCGGGCTTAGCACCGGCTGCCCGGCCAAAAGCGGTCGCAGCACAGCGGCGGGACCGGCTGCCGCGCTCAACAGCGTAACGCCGGGCTACTGCTCGCAGATCCTTAACAAGGTGGACGGGATTGTCCGAAAGCACTTCGTCGACGCTCGGGTCGCTTCGACCACCTGGCCGGAAGCGGTCAAGGCACACCGCCGAAACATCGTTTCTTCGCGCAATCTCGCCCAGCTGGCCGATAGAATGAATGCTCTGATCAAGACGCTCAACATGAGCCACTGCCAGTTCCTCACGCCCAATGATGAGACCTACTATTTCCTGCGATCGCTGTTCGGTCAGTCCGGAAAACGGCGGGCACCGCCTGTGGTCTTTAGCGGTGCCATTATGGGCGGTGTCAATTGCGGGCAGCGCCAGGTTCGCTATGTGCTCGACGGCAGCCCGGGCGCGCTCGCGGGGCTGCAGCCGGGCGACGTGGTCCTGGCGGTGGACGGTAAGCCGTTCATCGGACAATTGAGCTTCGCTGGCACGGCCGGGCGCAGTGTGAGGCTGCGCGTGCTGCGCGATCACCAACCGCTCGAGCTGACGCTCAAGCCGGTATTGAAGGACCTGTACTCGGCTTACGTGGAGGCCATTGAAAAGAGTGCCCGCCTGATAAGGACTGCGGACGGCACGCTGGGTTATGTCCACCTATGGACGGGCGGCCAGCGCGCTCATGACGCTTTTGAAGACCTTCTGGGCGGCAAGCTGAATGCCACAGCCGGTCTTATTCTAGACCTCAGAGACGGCTATGGGGCAAACTTCTTCGACGACCTCGATTACTTCTATCGTCCCCCGAATGCCTACCCGGCAACGACGACCACGACGAGATCCGGAAAGAAAAGGACGGCAATCTTGTACTACGACAAGCCCGTGGTGGCGTTGATCAACGGCGGAGTACGAAGCGGAAAAGAGCTGCTGGCTTTCAGTTTCAAACGCTCGGGACGAGCCAAGCTCGTGGGAGAGCGCACTGCCGGAGCGGTTGTGGGCGGCAGGCTTTTCGCCGTCGACCAGCGAACCGCGCTGTATCTTGCCGTGGCCGCCGGCGATGTGGGAGGCGTCGTTCTGGAGGGGAAAGGAGTGGAACCCGACATCGTGGTGCCGGCCAGCTGCAGCCGGCCAGACAAGGACCGGCAGCTGGCGGCAGCTGAAGATGTCCTCCGCCAGCAGCTGCGCGCGCCGGCCGGCACGCCGTCACCTTAGCCGCACGGCAGGCGCGGTGGGATCCGCTGCAATCATGCTAAATTCCAGGCAGTCCATCCGCCCTTGTTCCTGGGGCGGTGAACTGCCTTCAGGCAGCGTGACATTTTTTTGCGAGGTCGCCCGGTCAGGCAAAGGGCTCGCTCCATGGCGTCTGGGATACCGCCTGCCGCTGTGCGAAGCGAAGTAGTCGGTTCGATTCGCCGGGAGCCTGTCTAACTTGAGAGTGCCAAGTTTGGCAGCTGGGTTAGCAACGCAGCATCCGGTGTCCAGCGGAAACTGAGTTCCCAATAAAGTAAGGCGTGCAGAAGCCCGTCGGCAGCGTGGTTTTGCCGACGGCGGAAGGCTGATTAAAAG
>DATNRD010000330.1:0-9044 GCA_036703665.1 Candidatus Obscuribacterales bacterium | reverse complement strand
CACAGCCGATAATCCATGCCTGTCCGCGCTGAGAATGTGGCCGGCATTCTTCACCGCAATCTGGGCACTTTCCGCAAATGGCTGTCAGAGCTGCCTCCACCTCGGCACTCGGCGCCGGAATGTTCGGGGTAGCGGCCAGGTAGAGTTTCTCGAGATGCCCACCCAGCCCCTTCTCAGAGATCCTGGCCACCGCCCCACCCGACGACAGTCCGCCGACATAGGCCACCTGCCCTCCCAGAAGGGCAAAGAAGCCGCCCGGCCTGGTCATCAGCCTGAGGTCTGCTTGAGACTCCTCAAGCTCCGAGGCGATGGGCAGAGGCGCAAAGACGGTGGCGCGCGATGCGACATCAGGGTATCCGTTGATGACCGCGGAGAGCGTTCGGTCAGGCTCGAACCCCTCTGGCAGATTTAGCTGGATTGCGCCCGTGCTCGTAAGCATGTCCTGAGCGAGAGCGTCACGCGCCTCTTCCCAGCCAGACAACCAATCGATAAAGAACCCCGCGGCGAGGGTCCTTAAATCCTTAACCTGAAGATTTACGGTGGTTCCATAGCGGCGGAGCAGGGCGAGGAGCGTGCGCGCTGGGGAACGACCGGGATGGTAGGCTTCAATGAATGGCACGTCTGCTACGACGATCAACTTTCCCCGCGCCCGCGAAACTGCTACGTTCAGCAGGCGAAGCGCGGTATCCGGATCTTTTCCGGTGAGCATGCTGGCGCTTGATTCAGGCGGCGAGTCGACGAGATCCACCAGCACAAAGTCGCGCTCAGCACCTTGGAAGCGGTGGACGGTTGCCACGCCTACGCTATCGTTGGCCGGGAGCAGGCGGCTGGCAGCATAGGAAAGACGTGCCTGGGCGTGGTAGGGTGTGATGATTCCCAGACTGCGGCATCCACCGATGACTGCATTGTGGGCAATGGTCAGGCACACGGACACATGCAGGGGATTTGTGCGCGAGTACGAGCCGATTTTCGGCTCGCGCACGCAGGCGGCTGCCAGCTGGCTCGTGTCCACAAGGATGATGGGCTCGCCGCTCCAGGGCGGAAGCTGCCGAATGGAGGCAGTTTTGGCGTGCACGCCTTCCCCAGGACGAAGGCGGCCGTTGTATGCGAAATTGCTAACGACCTCGCCAATCTCGTCGGTCATGCGGTACTGAGTCTCGAGCAGCGTCACCTGCGCGACCTGCTCGCCGCTGTCGATGCGGTCTTTAATGCCCGCGATCTCGAAGCTGTCTCTGCCCAGCCACTTATTGGCCCGTTGTTCCTTGCTAAGAACGATGGGCGGGAGCTGTCTGAAATCGCCAAAAAGCAGAAGTCGGCGCTTTGCGCGAGTGGATGCCGCAAATATGAACGGAAAGCCGACCATGCTTATTTCATCCACGAGCACCGCGTCTGCCGGCCAAGACCATACTCTGTCATCGATTGCAAACCGGGAAACGGTTGCACCGATGATGCGGGCGCGGGCGACCAGAGCCTTCTCAGCCTCGGCGATTCTCGTCCTGATTGCCGCGAGTTCCGCGCGTACTCGGGCAAGCTCGTGCTCCAGTGGTTTTTTCTCAGCGCGGGTGCGGGCGTGCTTGATCGCCCTGACCAGACCGCGGCGCTGCGAATCCAAACTCCGTTTGGATTCGATTAACTCAGGCTCTGTTTTTTCGAGCACACCCTCGGGTAGCAGCTCCGGTCGAGCTTGCAGTTCGGCCAACTGGGGAAGGCCGATTCGCAAGATCTGCCCGGCACGCAGGAAGTCGGTGCCCTCGAAGGCGTCGGCAATTTTCAGCATTGCGACGTCGACCGCCGCATTGGCGTGGGATAAGATGACGGCGCGCTCTCCCTGCTCCGCAAGCGCGCGCGCCACCTGTGCGAGATTGGCGGTCTTGCCGGTGCCGGGCGGACCCCACACAAAGTGAAGCCGGCTGGCGGCGGACTTGGCGATAGCTTCCAACTGACTCGAATTGGGCAGTAGCTCTGGTTTATTCAGGTTCCGCAGGCATATGAGAGCCTGCCGCGCTGCCTCCACGTTCTCTTCGGTGGGCAGCGTGCGCTCGCCCGCCAACGACAGCGGCAGGTCACAGTCCGCAGGGGGGCTTTGCTTGAGGTCGTCGAGGCGCTTGCGCAGCTCCTCGATGATGAACGACGGGTCGGACGACACCTTTGCCTTGGGAATCTCCTCACCCAGATTCTCCTCGAGCGCTATGAGGACATCAAAATCATCCTGCGCGACCCATACCCCGTTGACGGATTCCCCCTTCTCAACGGTGACTCTGACCGGGGTCTCGGGTGGAATCGGCAAGATAAACTCCGCCTTGAACGAGTAAACAAAGCGGTCGTCGCTCTCTGAGACGAGCTGCCCGTTGCTCAAAGCGAAATTGCGCGACGGATCGCGCCGGCTGGCGTCGATCTCGTCGGCCAGGGCTGCGGAAAGCTCGTTCAGTAAGGTGTCGAATGGCATGGGTGCCATCTTCGTGGTGTAGGCAGTCCTGATATGCCCAGATTGGGCGCTCAATTGATCGTCCTCGTGAAGGGTGATGGTCCTGGCATGACTCGTTAGTCCTGCGTGCGATAACGCTTTGTGTAATTGGGACATGAAACCGGTTCCATTGTCTATCGATCAAGATCGGGCGTTATTCGGCAGTTTCGGTAGAAAATGCTCGGAAAAATGCCAGGGAGATACTTGGCGACATCGAGAAACGTATCAACCGGCAGGACGTGAAGCGTGCCGCGCGGGAGGAGTTGACACTAGGAGCGCTGTTTGAACTTTATCTTGAACAGTATGCTAAGCAACGGTGAACGACGTGGAATGACATGCAAGAGAACTTCCAACGGTATCTGGGACAGTGGCGCGATAGAAGTCTATCAACCAAAAAAGACCGACGTGCAATCCTGGGTAAACAGGCTCGGCGACCAGATCGGACCGCACACGGCGAACAGGAACTACGATAACCTGCGGGCAACCTACGGCTGGGGCATCAAGCGTGGTTACTTTTCCGGCCGAAATCCCTTCTTGGGGATCGATGAACCGACGCGAAGCGGCCGAATACCTGGGGCATCGCCGGCGAGTCTGTTTTCTTGAAGCATCTTTCGTATGAGAATCCGTTGGACCTAAATCGACAAGACGGCGAGGACCGTCAGTTTCTACTCCCCCACAATCAGGTGTGTAATTAGGGTCGATGTGCTGGCCATGAAAGCTTAGTAGCGGAGGCCTTTAAAAGGCAGTCCCTTTCTGGATGTACAGCAACTTATTACCTTAGAAAGTCTCTACAAGAGCTTCTAGAGGTGCTAAAGTATAAAAATTGGGGACAAAAGCTTAAAAGCACCGTGTCATAGGCACATTGGGATTTTCCCGAACGGTATAATTTATTCCACCGAAGCAGCCGAAACTGAGAAAATTTACTGTACGGGAAAAGTCATGCGATATGGATTGGAAAGTGTGCTATAATTACCCGTACGGGATAATTCTATCCATCTGGAATTATGCAAATCGTTTCTGCTAGAGAGTTCGGGAGTATCATCAAGAGAGTTCGGCGGGCAATTGGGCTGACCCAGACCGAGGTTGCCGGTGCCTGTGGTACTGGCGTGAGGTTTATCGTTGATTTAGAGCATGGGAAGCCAACTTGTGAACTTGGAAAGGCATTGCGCGTTGCGCAAATGCTAGGAATCAAGTTTGAAGTAACCGACGCGCCGGCGCGTGCCCTAGAGATAGACCAATGAAGTCCAACATCCTCTCCGTGAGACTCTACGGAATACCGATAGGCACGCTCCTGCAAACTCAGGAGGGCAAGATGCGCTTCGAATACTGTGAAGGAGCAAAGCACGCCTTGTCACTGAGTATGCCGCTTACGAAGCGGAAATATGGAAATGTACCTTGCGAAGCGTATTTCGGAGGATTGTTGCCGGAGAGCGAAGAAGCTAGAAGGGCAATTGGGCGGATTCTTAGGGCTAATCCGAATAGTACATTTAGCCTGCTCCAGGCAATTGGAAACGACTGTGCGGGAGCGGTCTCTCTTCACACACCTGACGTACCTGTTGAGGCCGATACCTCCCACGAGATGGGGATGAAGCCGCTCTCTGATACGGCATTAGCACAGCACATTCGTGAACTTCCCCAAAAACCCCTATTTATCGGAGTGGAAGGGCTAAGACTCTCGCTCGCCGGCGTCCAGGAGAAGGCAGCAGTATGCATGATCAACGGACGAATCGGTCTACCGATTCGGGGCACGCCAACTACTCATATACTGAAGCCAGCGATAGACCGCTATCCAGGTAGCGTCCCAAACGAGTACCTGTGCCTTAAGGTTGCAAAAGCGCTTGGGCTTCCTGTGCCGAACGCCGAAATTCGGCGCGCCGAAGACCAAGTTTACCTGCTGGTGGAACGCTATGACAGAAGTGTAGACGAGGGGAAAGGAATACTTCGGCTACATCAAGAAGACTTCTGCCAGGCTCTGGGAGTTAAGGAAAAGTACCAGCGCTACGGCGGACCAACGCTGAGGGACTGCTTTGACTTGCTATTAAATTCGAGTTTGCCCGTCGTGGACAGGAACATTCTTATGCAGGCTGTAGTATTTAATTTCCTGATTGGAAACGCTGACGCACACGGGAAGAATTTTGCGATGCTGTATGACAGCCATGGGAAGGCGCGCCTGGCGCCTTTCTACGACATTCTGTGCACACAAGTGTATGAAGACCTGAGCACTGAAATGTGCATGAAAATAGGCGAGAGTTATGATTTCATGGAAGTGGCGATGGATGACTGGGAGAAGCTCTGTTATCAGACGGGTTTCTCATTCCCTGTACTCAAACGGATGATGGGGAAGATGTCTGATGAAATTTCTACGGCCCTGGTTAAGGAACGGGCCCAGCTAGGAAGCACAGAGTTCGATACCGATCTTGCCGATAAGATGGTCGCTCAAGTTGAAAGAAACCGCAAGCGACTTATTCGCATGCTTCGGTGACTAGATCGAGCGCCGCTTTGCTCCCTTAGCTTTGCCGGTGAGGTAAGCGTGTATTTCACGCAGCTCTCCACGAATCTCCTCTTGTCCGGTCTTTAGTTCGTTTGCTAGACTTGCCACATCAATCGGTGACTTACCTTGCGCTCCGAGGGTGGGCATGATTTGAGCAAGCAGGTCTTGGATTGCTTCGAGTTTTCGAATCAATGCCTGACTAATCTCTGGCGATAGCTCAACATGCTCTATCGATTGCCCTGGACGGACAGGCTTGAGATGTTCCCACACAATACGCCGGCAAAGCGTGCCGGGAGCGATTTTCAATTGATCGGCCGCCTCGAGCAATGCTGTCATGAATTCCTTATCAGCTCGGAAATGCACAATCCCTCGCTCGATTATTCGCGCGCGGGTTTCTTTCTTCTCCTTATCTAGCAAGGCACGCATCTTCGGTGATACGGGCTTACCAGGCATCATATCTTTGCTAAGGTCTTCCATGTTGTTCTTCGTAAGCTTGAATACTGGCTGCCGTTGCTTCCCTCGCATGAAAGACTACGAGCTCTCCGTCTCGGTCTTCTACACCGACCTCCACAAGCGGCGTACGAGTAGATGTGAATCCCACGTACAAGATGCGCTCGCCGTAGTCCCTCGGTTTAAGTGAGATCTCGGCATTCGGCTGGAGTAGTCCATAGAAAACCTCATCTATTTCTGCGTCCGAAATGTTGTGGTCGTTGTATGAGGACGGCAGCCGGCGCATCAGATAGCTCTGCTTCTTTCCATGTAGCACATTGTATTACACCTTCCGCGTCTTGTCGACCGCTTGAAGTTCCTCCCCGGGGCCAAGCCTACACATACGTACGTCTGTGTACGTACGCACTATCCCGGCCTTGAGGCTCTGTTTGAGCTTTGGTAAGCAAGAGTGGTATGGCGGAGTAATCGGATTGTGAAGAGCCCCAACTCTAGATGGGTGGCAAGCAGAAGATCGGGCCGATTGTATGCTGACGGAGTGCTGACCGTGCCAACTTCTCGTAACTACCCGCTGAGCTGATTGGCAAGGAAATCGTACACCAGCCCGCGTTCCAACTCGTCGTGGTGGGGCTGGTTCTTGTAGTTTCGGAGACAACCATAGCAGCTCGTGTCATGGTCACATCCGCAGTCTCCCTTGACCCGGTTCAAAGTGCTTATGAGCATTTGCCGCAATGTATCCGTCGATTGGACCAACCGCCGGACATGACCCGCGCCTCCGGGCACATCGTCGAAAAGTATAATGGCCTGCATCTGCGCATTTTCGCTATATGGATAGAGGCAACCATGCAAGTCATCACGACTTATGTACAGTGTTTCACTCGCACCTTCCAGCAACGCATACAGCAAAGACAGCCAGAATGAATACGTTTGGGGGATAAATCCGACGAGCCTGATGTCGAGAACGTCCGTCTTGAATTCATGCCCCAGATCGGAGAAGCGAAGTGTGCCGGTGCAGCTTCTCCCAAACAACGAGGTGTGCGCATTCACCTTGTCGGCCGCCAGAACCGAATAGCCGCATGAATGGCATATCTTGAAGCCGGCTCGATTTATGATCGCAAGACGGCCTTCAGCCGCTGCGCTTGCCTGGAGAGTTACGGTCCTAAGTGGTATGGACAACTTCAGTTCGCCGGGCGACGTTTCACCTGAAAAGAACACAGACGTTGTGTAGGTCCTTTCCGGCCGCGACTCTGCCGGCGCGCGTGGAGGATCCTCGCTGACAAACCCGAACTCAGGGACGATGAATGGTCGCCTGGCGCCTTTGCCGTCCAGTGGCTTAGAACATGCAATACAGCGCGTGGGCAGCTCAGTGCCAAAAATCACTCTCTGGTAGCGGCGGCAATTCTGGCAAATGGCATACTCATAACGCGGCCATTCACGATCAGGCACCTTCTTAACCCGTGTAGACGTCCAAAGCTTGCCCCCCGCAACAACCTCCCCTCCTGGGGCATATTCCGATAATGCTATTCGCAAATCTCGCTCCAAAGTTAGCCGGCGTGCTTCGTCGCTCGGACTCATGAGCTGGAGTTCAACGACATCTACGGGAAAACCATACTTGGGAATGACATTGTGACTCGAGAGCGCGTCCAGGATTTGTCGCGCTTTCATTGTGTTAATCATCCGCAGCACCCAATCCGAAGGCTTGCGCTCATCAACTAAGCGGGCCCACAGAGCTTCGAGGACTTGTACGTCCGCTCGCACCTCAGCTTCGGCAAGTGTCAGTACACCCGAGGACTGGTCGAACAGACCTCCAATCCAAGACCACGTGTTCAGCCCCAAAGACCGGGCCAGATCCTTCGGCACGACTCTTTCAAGACTCGCTTTCACATGCTCAGGGCGTCCATCCAGAAATCTTCGAAATTGTTCTGGCCCAGTAGGGGCTTCGGAGAAAAAGAACTTATCGACTGAACCGAAATACTCGGGATGGTCCTGCCAAAAGGCAGCTAAAGCGACGGCATGAATGTGCCTCCGTACTATCTTTTCATTCCTAATCTCAAAGTAGGGAGGCTTGATCTTTCCGGCGACCATGGACTCGGGCTGGTGGAAGTACGTAAGATCGTGAGACCGTCTCTGAGCAAACGTTGTTACGAATGCTGTAGACTCTTTTCGCCGACCCGCTCTGCCTGCACGCTGGATGTAGTTCGCAGTAGAAGGCGGCACATTTCGCATGAGAACGGCCTGGAGCTCGCCGACGTCTACGCCGAGCTCGAAAGTTGTCGAGCAACTGAGAACGTTAACGTCCCGTCGGAGGAACTTATCCTGGAGTTCTGAAGCGGCGGTGTTGGTCAATTGAGCGGTGTGTTCTTCCGCTCTGAGAGGCACAGGGTCAAGATTTCGATAAACGTAGCGGTAATGATTGCCCGACAGCACTTCGTCGGCCGAGCATGGAATGAGGCTTCCCTCACAGCGAAAGGTCGGACAGGTTCCTTTCACGTTATGCAGAGTTAGATTTGTACATGTGTCGCAAAAGAACCACGGCTCCCTTTCATCCGATTGCGCAATCGCTAGCTCCCAAAAGTCCGTCCGTAGCTGGTGTACGACGCCTTGTCCCGATAGCTGATTCCTCCGTAGGTAAGGCTGCAGTGGAGAGCTCTCGTGCATTAAAGCCCGGTCCCACACGTCGGTCAGCAACTGGTCGCACTCATCAGGCGTTGCACCAGTCCCTTCCACGCGCTCCGCCAGCTTTAGAATGAAGTCGCGACGGCGGTTCAAGCTGCCCTTTCGTGAGCTACACCAGCTGAAAATTCCCAGCTTAGGTTCGGAACCTTCCCGGCGAAAGAAGTACTCGCGGTTTCTCGGCTCAAAATCCGGGTCCGTTGGATCCACGTACTCGGGAAAGGCAATTGCTCCTTGGAGGCGAAGACTATCCAAAAGAACTTCAAAGAGCGCCCACACCTCTGAGTCGGTTAGATTCCATGGCGATCGTAGTAGCGGAGCTGGTGACCTCCAGCGGTCGGGCTTCGCAAGGCGGAATGCGAGGAGTCCTAGCCCCTCCAGGCTATTACGCCTATCAAAGGACATGAGCTCCAATAAGATCCACTTCCATACTTTACGAATCTGCTCCTGCTTGCTGTCCTTTGGATCAAACAGTCCGCATGCATCGGCTTCCCTACGCAAAGGCTCCACGAAGTCGCTTACGCGCCATGCCATACGGCGCATCTCATTTGCATGCTTATCGATGGTCGCAAGGATCAGCCTCCTTCTCAGAATCTGGGAATACGTACGGTTCAAATAGCAAGCAAAGAAAGCTGCATCCTGGCGGCTATCGGAGAACAATAGTAATTGCCTTCCGGAACGCGCTTCGCTACTGTCGCGTTCAAACCACTCGTCGTCGCTTGACTCCGCTGACACAACGTCCTCATTGGGCTCAGGCAAACATTGGTATAGCGAAGTTGTGATCACGCTAACAGGCGCTTCTTGCCCCGTAAGAAAGCGGTATACGATACTCGGTCCCCTCGTTCCGCAGGCGGGGCACATCCGCGCGTTCCCATCCGGAGCAGCCACATAAGTGACGCGGATTGTCGATACTTCGTCATCGGGACAGCTACACTTTACGCGGGTTCCTGTTGCAGTGCTGAGCCCTCC
>DATNRD010000329.1:0-4823 GCA_036703665.1 Candidatus Obscuribacterales bacterium | reverse complement strand
TGGAAGTCTCCAGCGTGCCGTGCAGGTTCACCTTGTCTATGCGCACGTAACCGCTGCGGGTAATGCCCAGCGAGACGCGGTCATAGAGCGGCCCTGCCACCCACTCTTTATCGATGATGAGCGTGCCCAGGGGCGTGCCGTCTTTCTTGAAATAATTAGCATTGATGCCTGCCAGAGCAGACAGATCGTCGACCTGATCTCTTACCTCCTGCAGTCCTGGAAACGAATAGCCAGCGAGCACGGGACGCACCTGCACGTCGGCGTTCACCATGTCGATGTCGATGACATTGATGCTCAGCGCTCCGCGATAGTACTTATGGACGACACCGGGAGCAATCGTCTTGCTTTTAAGCGATCCGACGAGGTTCTGCGGCGGCGGCACAGGGACTCTCGGCTTGGCAGCCGCTTTCCGTGCGGCTTTCCGTACGGAGATCCGGCGCGAACTTCCCCTGTGCACCGGCAGCGAACGAACCGCCGATGCGCGGCCTTGCTTGCGCCTGGACGCGCCCTGCCAGCGTGGTCTGACGATCATGTGCGGAAGCGGCGCAACCACGCCGATCGCGGCAGCGTCAGGCGCCAGCAAGGCAGAGACAGGCTCGAGTAATAGAGATGCAAGAAAAAGAAGAGCCAGCTTAGCCCTGAAACCGCCCACTATAGAAGGACCCCCGTGATACCGTGAGACTGCTTATGGGCCTTATACCCAATATGAACGCATGATAACAAAATTGCAAGTTAGATCTTTCGGCTCTCCAGGCTGAAAAGACGCATTCGGGCCAGGCAGGAAATTCTTGACAAAACGTATCTAAACAAGGCGGCGAGCTTGAGGCAAGCGGAATTGCGGCTGTGAGATAATTGGCCGTCCGCCAGCTTGAGGAAGGCCCATGGGGCGCGTCGTTCTGGGAATGATCGGGCTCGGCACCGTCGGCACCGGTGTCGTCCGCCTTCTCGAGCAAAATCGGCAGCTGATCTTGAAGAAGGTGGCCGTGCGCGATCCTGGCAGAACACGCGCTGTTCAGCCGTCCTGCCCGGTCACCGCCAACGTCGCGGAAGTCATCGACGATCCGGAAATCGAGATCCTGGTCGAGGTCATGGGCGGCGAAGAGCCGGCACTCGAGTATATCGAGCGCGCCATCGAGCGCAGGAAGCACATTGTCACCGCCAACAAGGAGGTGCTGGCCAAGCACGGTCCGCATCTTTTCGATCTGGCGCGCAAGAAAGGCGTGGCAATTTTCTTCGAGGCCTCGGTCGCCGGCGGCATCCCGCTTATCTCGACCATGCACAAGGGGCTGGAGGCCAACCGCATCTCCTCTGTAACAGGGATACTGAACGGAACCACCAACTTCATCCTCTGCCGCATGGAGGAGAGCGGCGAAAGCTACCAGATGGCCCTTAAGGAGGCTCAAGAGCTGGGCTTTGCGGAAGCCGATCCAACCAACGATGTGGACGGGCACGACGTGGGCTACAAGCTCTCCATTCTCTCGGCCCTGGCGTACGGGCGTTTCGTCAGGCCGGCGTCCATATTTAAGGAAGGCATCCGACAGGTAACGGCCGACGACATCAGCCAGGCTGCTGAATTCGGGTACAGGATAAAACTCGTCGGCACGACCAACCGCGCAAACGGCCATCTCGATGTGCGCGTTCACCCGGCGCTGGTACCGCTCAATCATCCGCTGGCAGCCGTATCTGGCCCCAACAACGGAATTCTAGTAACCGGCGACGCCGTCGGCCAGATCGTCATGGTCGGCCCGGGAGCCGGACAGATGCCGACAGCCTCGGCGGTCGTAGGAGACATCATCAATCTGGCCAGCGCGCTTCAGCTGCCTGATTTCGCCAGCTACTTTCAGCCGGAGATCGAGCCGGAGTGGGCGGAAACGTCCGGAGAAGGCGACTGGCAGTGCCCCTTCTACCTGAGGCTCTCCGTCGCGGACACCGCCGGGGTGATCGGCCGGATCGGCACCATATTCGGTGCCCACGCAATAAGCATTCAAAGCATCATACAGCGGGGCGTGCACGACACAGGCGCCACCATTGTCATCCTCACGCACCAGGTCGGCAACGCCGGCATGGGCAGGGCTCTAGAAGAGCTGCAGAACTGCGATTTCCTGCACAAGCTGGCCAGTTGCATCCGCATTTTCAAACCAGCATAAAGACATGCACAGCGCCATTCCATTAATCGAGAGATATCGCCAGTATCTGCCGGTAACGGACGACACTCCCATAGTGACCCTCGGGGAGGGCAACACGCCGCTTGTCCAGGCAGTGAATCTGCCGCTTCTTCTCGGGGTGCCCTCGCTGAAGCTCCACTTCAAGCTGGAAGGATTGAATCCGACCGGCAGCTTCAAGGACAGGGGCATGACGCTGGCCATATCGAAGGCAGTGGAAGCCAGGGCTCAAGCGGTTATATGCGCCTCCACCGGAAATACGAGCGCCTCGGCGGCAGCTTTTGCCAGCAAAGCCGGCCTCACCTGCTACGTGCTCCTGCCGGCCGGACACGTGGCTCTCGGCAAGCTGGCCCAGGCCCTTCTCTACGGAGCACGGGTCATCCCCATAGACGGCAACTTCGACCGGGCGCTGGAGATCGTAAGGGAGCTGGCTGAGGACTCGCATGTAACCATCGTCAACTCGATCAACCCCTTCCGGCTGGAAGGACAAAAGACAGCCGCCTTCGAGGTAATCGAGCAGCTCGGCCAAGCGCCTGAGTACCTGTTCATTCCCGTCGGTAATGCTGGAAACATAAGCGCTTACTGGCGTGGTTTCAAGCTCTGGAAGCTGTCCGGCAAGGCCCACCGCGCGCCGCACATGTTCGGTTTCGAAGCCGAAGGAGCCGCCGCCATCGTCCGCGGAACGCCCGTGGACAACCCGGAGACCGTCGCCACAGCCAT
Source organism: Candidatus Obscuribacterales bacterium (assembly GCA_036703665.1). Classification (GTDB taxonomy): domain Bacteria; phylum Cyanobacteriota; class Vampirovibrionia; order Obscuribacterales; family Obscuribacteraceae; genus DATNRD01. The sequence continues at coordinate 1,941 of DATNRD010000329.1, read as the reverse complement.
AAGGATCGGCAACCCAGCCAGCTGGCATGAAGCCGAGCAAGCAGCCAGCGAGTCCGGCGGGCAGATAGACAGTGTCACCGATCAGGAGATTCTCCAGGCCTACAAGCTCCTGGCTGCCTCGGAAGGCATCTTTTGCGAGCCGTCCAGCGCCGCCGGTCTGGCCGGGCTCATCAAGCACTTGAAGTCAGGCACGCTGCCTCCCGACAGCACTATCGCCTGCGTTCTGACCGGCAACGGGCTCAAGGATCCGGATACGCCACTGAAGGTCTGCACAGCCGATCTTACGGCTGTACCTGCTGAGGCCGCCAGAGTCAGGGAGGTCATGGGATTGTGACGGCAAGCGGCACAGGCGCACGAGAAAACGGCGCACCGGCTGGCGCCCGCCGCCTGGCGTTGCGCATCCCGGGCAGTACCTCCAATCTCGGCCCGGGCTTCGACACGCTTGGTCTGGCGCTCGGCATCTACACGCGGCTGACCTTCGACCTCCTGCTAAGCAACGACCCGCAAGTGCCGCTCATCACCCTCAAGGGCGCAATCGCCAGGGGTCTGCCGGCGGACCGCAACAACCTTATCTATGCGGTGCTCTCCAAACTCTGGCACGACAAGCCGGAGCTGCTGCACAGGGTACGCATCACCATCGAATCGGACATCCCCCTGGGACGCGGTCTGGGCAGCAGCGCCACAGCTATCCTGGGGACGGTCTGGGCCGCCCGCGTCCTGGCGGGAGAAGACCCCGACAGGGCCGGCGTACTTGCCGATGCCACACCGCTGGAGGGTCACCCGGACAACCTTGCCGCCAGCCTTCACGGCGGCCTCATCATCTGCGCGGAAGCGGCAAGCTCGAGGCACATCATCACCCAGCGGCTCAAGTGGCCCGATGAATGGCACACCATCCTGGTGGTGCCGGCTTACTCGCTGACCACCAGGGTGGCCAGGGCAGTGCTGCCGAAGCAAGTACCCCTGCCTGACGCCGTGGCAAACGTCCAGCGCGTGGCGCTGCTTGTGGCGGCGGTCGTCAACCGCGACGAAACCGCCTTGTTCGAGGCGCTCAACGACAGGCTGCACGAGCCCTACCGCCTGGAGATGGTGCCGGAGCTGTCCTTGCTGAGGCGGCACCTTTCCGGAATGCCGATTCTCGGTTGCGTCTTGAGCGGCGCCGGGTCGTCGGTGTTGATTGTGGTCAACAAGCGGCACAAGGGGCAGGTTGTCGATTCCCTGACCGCGTGGTCGGCAAGCCAGCGCAGCGCCCCTCGCATTCTGGATCTGATCGTGGACCATGAGGGGCTGAAGGAGCTTCCCGTTTGATAATATTCGGGGGGCCGGCCAGCGGACTGAGGTTGTCCCCACAGCTGGCCGCGTTTGCGGAGGAACCCTGGCGGCACGAGGCAGACGGGCTGGCTGGTGGCTGACCGGAGACCGGCAACGAGATGGTGAAACAGGCAAGCGTACTTAAATTCGGCGGCACTTCGGTCAAGAATCTCGGGCGCATCCTCCACGTCGCCGAGATCGTCGATGCCTGGCGCAAGTCCGGCTCGGTTCTGGTGGTTGTCTCGGCCATGGGCGACACCACGGACTACTTGCTCAAGCTGGCGCACCAGTGCTCTCCCAATCCGGACAAGCGCGAGCTGGATCTTCTCCTTTCTACCGGCGAGCAGATCTCCATCACTCTGCTGGCCATGACGCTTAGATCGATGGGCATAAGAGCCCGCTCCTTCACAGCCAATCAGGTGGGCATATTCACGGAGAATGTCCATTCCAAGGCCCGCATCATCGATGTCAAAACCGAACCACTGCTGAGGGCCTTCAAGGACCACGACGTCCTCGTCGTGGCCGGCTTTCAGGGCGTCACCGCCGACGGTGACGTGACGACCCTCGGCAGAGGCGGGTCCGACACCACGGCCGTGGCGCTTGCGGCCGCCATCGGCGCCTCCGCCTGTGACA
>DATNRD010000328.1:0-4430 GCA_036703665.1 Candidatus Obscuribacterales bacterium | reverse complement strand
CTGGGACGGTAGGGGTCGCTGGAAAGCCGTCTTACCTGAGCGCTCCGTCGTCGGCTAAGGCTGAGAGGAGAGCCTCCTCCTACGCGCGATGACCTCGCTCGGCTGCCACCGCCTCCTCGGCGCTCTTGCCTCGCTCGACTTCGTTCTAGAGCGTGGAAGGCGGGTTGCTATGCGCCCCTACCAGGCTCGGCCTCAATGGCCTATTCCGTCTATTACGTCGTCAGCGTTGCGTAAAGGCGGCGTTCGATGGCACCGGCCAGCAGCTCGCCCACCGAGAGGACCTCCAGGAAGTCACCCGTCAACTCTACAGCGCGAGGATGGCTGTCCGTGCAAATGATCTTCCGGAACAATCCGCTCTCTTTCAGCGATGCAAGGGCGTTTCCAGGGAAGACTCCGTGTGTGGCGATGGCCGAGATGGTGCGGGCGCCCGCATCTCGATAAGCCCGGGCTGCGGTTATCAGCGAACTGCCGGTGCGAATCATATCGTCGTAAATGATCACATCTTGATCCTCGACGTGCGCGCTCACGGCCGTCAGTTCCGTGCGTCGCGCGTTCAGTCTGCGCTTGAACACAAAGGATGCATCCACTCCCATGTCGTCCGCAAGCGACTGCACCCACTTTGCGCGACCAGCATCCGTGCAGGCCAGAACAAAAGAATCAGCGCAAAGCCCCCTGGCAGCGCGCTTTATGACCTCGCGGGCCGACACGCACACCGGCGTGATGGCGCCCTCGAAGTAGTAGGTAAGACCCTCGGCATGCGGATCGAGCAAGATGATGCGGAAGCCGTGACGAGGCGTCGGAATCGACGACAGGAGCCTGGCCCTGGTTTTGGCTGTGACCACATCGCCGTGCCTGACCGCGCGGTCCATGGTGGAATAGCCGAAGTACGGCACCACCAGCGTCAGGCTCTCAGCACCGTATTTGACCAGGGCTGATGCCAGGTCGTAGACTTCGAGCGTATCGACATCCGAGACTGTGCCGCCCACAAGCACCACCTTGCGGGCATCGACATCGTCCAGAATCCGCTGGTAATGCTCGCCGTCGGGAAACGTCCGTCGCTCGACCCTGCCGAGTTCAAACTCTCCGGCGCTTGCGACCCTCTGCCTCAGGTAGTCGTAGCGTCGTGTACTGAACAGCAGGCGCCTCTTTGTCTGCATCAAGCGAAGCCTCTTTCCTTGAGGATCAACTTGGTCTTCAGCTCATGCAGCCGCACTTCCAGGCCAACCGGATACTCGTGCGGATTGAGGAGGCGCTTGATGCTGGCGTGGAACCCATCGAGCTGCGTCTGAGCGTACGACCTGGTTTCATCGAGCGACGGCAGTTGGTAGACCAGATTTCCGCTGCGGAAGATCGGTCGCAGCAATTCCGTGCAGTGATCGGAATCGTCGAAACGTCGCCGCCTGGTCATGTCCAGCGGATCCACCATAACCACCGGCCCCTTCGGTGGATTCTGCTCGTCGAAGATGACGTCACCGACAAACAGGCCGTCTCTCATGAAACGGTTCACCTGCAGGATGCCCGGATTGTTGATCTTTACAGCTTGCTCGGAGAGCTTTATCTTGTGCTGCCATGCTTCACCCGGCCGGCGCACCGCCGTGAGCTTATAAACTCCTCCGAGGGCCGGCTGGTCGTAGCCGGTGACCAGCTTCGTTCCCACGCCCCAGACGCCGATTTGCGCGCCCTGGTCGTGCAGGCTGCTGATGATGTGCTCATCCAGGTCATTACTGGCTATGATGGCCGCCTGCCGGAAGCCGGCTTGATCGAGCAGCCTCCTGGCCTCGATGCTCAAGTAGGCAAGGTCGCCCGAATCCAACCTGATGCCCAGCAGGCGATGCCCGTTGTCTTTAAGCCAGCGCCCGGCTTCAATCGCGTGCTTGACACCTTCTATGGTGTCATAGGTGTCGACAAGAAAGACACTGTTGTTGGGCATTGCCTCTGCGTAGGCTCGAAATGCCTCTGCTTCCGTGTCGAACGACATGACCCAGCTATGGGCGTGCGTGCCCTTGACCGGGATGCCGTACAGCTTTCCGGCCAGAAGGTTCGATGTGCCGCTGCAACCCCCTACGTAGGCAGCCAGGCTCGCGGACAGAGCGCCGTCCACGCCCTGGGCGCGGCGCAAGCCGAACTCAATCACCGGCCGATCGCCGGCGGCCACCTTTATTCGCGCGGCCTTGGTGGCAATGAGCGTTTGGAAGTTCATGATGTTGAGCAGCGCCGACTCCAGAATCTGCGCCTGAATAATCGGCCCCACCACCCTGACCAGCGGCTCCTGCGGGAAGACCACCGTTCCATCCGGCACGGCATCGATGTCACATTCGAGCCGCATCTTTTGCAGGTAATCGAGAAACCCGGCGTCGAAAATCGGCCGGTCGTCCGCACCGCGGAGCTCCGCCAGATAAGCCACATCGCTTTCGTCGAAGCGGAAGTCGCGCACATAGTCAATGACGTGCCGGAGCCCACACGCCAGAGTAAAGCCTCCCTGGAAGGGGTTCTTGCGGAAGAACACAGTGAAAGCAGCCTCTTTTTCGGCTGTTCCGGATTTCCAGTAGCCGTAGGCCATGGTCAGCTCATATTCGTCCGCAAGCAGCGCCAGCGACTGCCGGTAGAGGTCGGCAAGCGGTCGTTGCAACGAGTCCTTCGTACTTGTGAGCATGAATTGCAGGTTGGGCGGACAGGAAACGTGGTCCCGGCGGGCGCAAAGATCCTACCGTGTTTTGCCGTGAGAAGCACGAGTCTGCGGACAGAGCGCTCAGCGGCCAATGCCGGCACCGCCGGCTTTAGTCGACGGCTTTAGCCAGCGTGGGTGCCGGACAAGCACCCTGACGAGGGGACACAGGAAAGTTAAACTTGAAGGTATCGCGGCCGGGTGTCGGGTAGGACATACTTGAAAGCAGGTCCTCTCGAGATGGGGGAAGAGGGCCTTTTCCTGTCCGGCCTGGCACGGTGTTTCAGCCCCCACCATGTCGCAAGCGGGTGAGCACAATGAGCAACGACGATTTCGACACGACACAGAATCCTGGCAAACCAAAGCGGAGCCCGAGCGCCGAGATAAGCGAAGCGCTTATCAAGTCGCTCAAGCCACGCGCCGGCAAGGGCACGACCAAGTGGTTGGCTGATCTTACCCAGGAGGCGCTCGAGGAGCCGCAGTCGGATCCCGTAGCCGGCGGCGCTGCCGGCACCCGGGCAGAACCTGCGGTCCAGGCCCCGGATGTGGTTACCATGGTCGACAAGCTTTTCGACCTGTTCACGGGGTACAGCTTCGAATTCAACAGGTCGGTCGCTGGCAAAGGGTTCTTCGTCGACGTCGAGCGTCCGGCTTTCCAGAAGGCCGGAGATGCCAGATACGGCGCCAGAGCTGGCGCCGCCTTTTCAGGGCGCCTGGCTATGCGGCAATGGTCGCTTGTGCTGCGCGGCGAAACAGAGCGCATCCTGGGCTCGATCATCCCGTCAGACCAGCTGTTTGCCTTCAACGCCGACCCTGATGAGTTCCCAAGATTTTTCGCTATCGAGCTTTCAACCAGCGGCCCGATGCCTGTCTGGAGGCTGAACCAAACAGATATGGGTCTTGAAGATCTTCCCACTCTGGCAAAGCAGCTGCTGGCCAGCCTTGTGCGGGTGGCCAAAGGGGAGATAGATCCGGGCGAGCAGTTCGTCTGGACAGGCAGCTTGGATGGCTCAGCATCGGTCAGGACGGCCCAGCCGTCGTCTCAAACCGGCTCGATTCCGGACCGTCCGGCCAGCTTTTACGGGGAGGAAGGCAGCTCCGTCCCGGCCAGTGCGGCAGCCTCACCACGCGACCGGCAGCATGCGCCGACGGAAGAGCTGTTGACGCCTCAATTCGCATCGGCGCCGCCTCCTCCGCCGAATCTGCAGAGTGTGTCGACGGAGCTTGAGCAGGGCGCACTCGATATTCCCAAAGCCTTTGGCGCGCTCAATGCGGCTCTCGACAGGGAATTGCAGATTCTCTCGCAGGCGGGAGCAAGAGCATTCGCCAACCAGGATCTTGCCGCAGCAGAGTTGAACCTCAAGAAAACAGCCAAGGTAAAGGCTTTCCGTGAAAAGGTGCTGTCTCTGGTCAGCGAATGGGACGACCTTCTCAACGAACCGTGATTAGCGCGCGCGGAACAGGATAAAGAACAGAACCGCCAACACGACCACAAGTACTGCGCCAACAATCCAGGCCAGTCGCGCCCGAGGCAGGCTCCTGGCGCCCTGTGACTGCACAGACTCCCGCAGCTGCTTGACGGAGTCTGACGACTGTCTGACCACGCCCTGCTGCCGGTACTGCTTCACCTGCTCGACCGTGATGCGCTGGCGGCCGGGACGGATCTCCGCATCGGCAAGCGCGTGCTCGCTGGCTTCAGAGGCTGTCCCAGTCGCTGCCGGCGTTACGGGAGGCATTGCCGGTGGCGTTCCTGCTCCAGTCGCTC
>DATNRD010000327.1:0-4954 GCA_036703665.1 Candidatus Obscuribacterales bacterium | reverse complement strand
GGACCCGGAGAGGATTTCCGCAATCTGCAACTGGAAGTCTCGCTTCGAAACGGCGTACATGCCTCCCCGTGCGCCCTCGAACTGGCAATTCCAGGCGGCCAATGCCTGCCCGTATTTGATGGCCTCACCAACTTGCTTCTCAGTGGCGTCGGAAAAGCCTGCATACCCGTTGGCAGCAAGCTTCGACAACAGGCCAGCAGTACACCAATCACCAGAACCGGCGGTATCTTTCAGGCCAGCAACCGGAATTGCCTTCGATTCAACCCAAGTGCCGAGACGCTTCCCCGTCCGCCGCCATCGATATCGAAGTCCAGCATCGCCAAGGGTTTCGACAACTAGACGAGGGCTGGTCTCAACGTCTAGCTCTGGAAAATCGCTCAGTCGCTCGTGAGAGTACTTCACGACATGAGCGGCCTCCCATGCCTGCCGGAAGAGAATCGGATTGCCAATGCTGGATGGCTCGAACGCTACCAAAGCGCCACATTCCGCAGCAGCCTTTGCAAGCACCAGAGCCGCAGCAGAGACGCGGTCAAAGAAGAATACGGCCGTGTTCTTCAGCTTCGGTGCGATCTTCTCCGCAACAGTTACCAACTCCGGTTTATAGCCAGGGTAGCGAGCCCCACATGACGTGCAACGCCAGGAGAATGAATGATCCACTCGGCCATCAACATCCCTCGTGATTCGATGTACGATGATTGGCGTGCTGCCGTCCTCCTCGACACGCACGAACCGTTCTGAAACCCGCCAACGGCGGAGGTCGTGAAGGAGAAGGTCTGTAGCAGTGTCGTCAGCCAGCCGGGCAACGGGCTGGGCCAACCAGCCGAGATACCTCAAGGCAATCAGCACGTTGCCGCATGTCCCGCCTGCCCAGTATCGCACCGGTACTGCTTCATCAGCGCTGGTCACGGCATCGAGAGCAATCAGTCCGGTTCCGACAACCAGCGGCGAGCTGGACCGTTTTCTCTTTTGGTTCTTCCGAGTCATTTCTACTTGGCCTCCTTGCCAGTTTGGGTTCCATACGCATCGCCGTGCAGCCAGATGTGGACCAGTTCGTCGGGTACAGTCACCGAATCAGCCCTTGCCGCGTCAAGAGTATAGCCTATTGCTTCGACGTGGAGAATCGTAAAGTCACGCTCCAACGACGCCATGAGCGCCCCGAGGGAAAGCGCCTTGCTCCCCATCGGCGAGAGAATGATCTGGGACCCTCCCACGCTTGCAAACACGCGCCGCCGGGCATCGTCGATCCGAAGGATCGTGCGGTAGAGATCAAGTGGGCTCTTCTCATCTGCGTAGACCAGGTCGCGAACGTCTACCGACCATGCCGATTGCAACTCCTCGGCAAACTCTTCGATCAGCTCATCGGGAAGCCGGGGACGGGACGATGGAAACGGCAAGATCGGACAGACTACGGTGTCTTCCTGTACGTTTCGCAGCATCTGAAAAATGCGATTGAGTGCGGGGCGCTTTCCGCGACCGAGTTGCGGCATCCAGAGAATCGCAGCCCGTGACTTCTCATCGAGGCCCCAGCCTCCCCGAAAACCATGAATCGGAGCCATCGTGTCCGAAGGGTTCGATAACACGGTGTCGTCGATATGCGGGTTATGGCTGGCGACGACGTGAAGGTTTGTTGCCATGCCCGGATTGGCCGACAGGTAGTCGATAAAGTGCTTGATGACAGGAAAGGCGACACCAATCGACAGGGCGCTCATGTCAATAAACACATCTGTGATGCCTTCAAGGGACTGGCCACTCATCAGCTTTGCGCCTTCTCGCCCGCCGATGATCGCATTGTCACGGGCGAAAATCTGGATTGCGTGTTCCTCGGCCAAAGGAAACGCTGTCTTAAGCTGGTCCCGGTGACGCTCGGCCCGCTGAAGTAGGTCAGGCGCGGGATTCGGCCTCTCTTCCCGGATCAAGATCGCCTGTGTGGTCTTCCGGAGTGCTTCAGGAAAGTGAGGAGCAATGCGAACCGAGCGCGGATCAAAGCCAGCTCCGGCAATCAGAAGCACTCTGCGGTCCTGCCGCGCGAGATACTCCCGCAGGAAAGCATCGGTATGACTTCCCCTATGATACACACAGGGCTCCCACTTCCTGGTGCGCATCATCCGTTGCTCTCCTCAAGCATCTTCGCAAGCTCGGCAGTTGTCCCCTCCAGGAACCCTCCGCGTTTCAGCGTTAGCCCGTCCGCGAGGCAGACCGGCCCGCCAAGTTCAAGTAGGCACCATTCCTTGTTTTTGCATTCGTACTGGGGAACGACGAGAATTGCGTTGTAGGCAACGGCAAACTGTACGACGCTTGCCAGCTCCGAGTTCGAGCCGGCAAGGCTTTCAAAGTCTGACTGAAGAACGCCGTAGCCGTTAGGCGTGAGCCATCCGTTGGGCTGAAGCGTTGTCTCGACACATTTTCCGGCAATGCCCGCTACGAGCTTGCGAACCTTGTCGGCATAAGGAAAATTCCAGGCGTCGATGATTTTACGCGCCCGCTCCCGTAGGAGCCGATGCTGTGTGCCGGCATCAAGCACCGGGGGTCTTGACCGGATAACCTGCGTGGCAATGGTATCCACCAAGATGGCGCTGAGTTGAAGAAACAGCTCCGCATTCTCAGAGCTTGCGTCACAGAGGTCGTCAGCACCGAAATAAAAAGGGCGGTCGTAGCGATGCAGAAGATGAAGCTTAGCTGCTTCGTACACGCCCTGATTTGCGACAAGTGGCCTGGAGGGTTCCGGGTCTTCCTCGCCGAATAGCGTCGCCTGGCCTTTCGTGCGGTTGGCGTAGCGGTGCATGAGGATGAGCAGCATCGCAAGCCGGGTATCTTCGGTCAGCGATGCTGCCTTGCGGAATTCGTTTATGGTCGTTTCGAGTTCGGTGCGACGGACGTCAGTGACCTTAAGCCGACTCTGCGTTGACGCCACGTGTTTCGTCAGTTCCGTCAGCCGGGAAGTGGAAATCTGTTCCGCTTCTTCACTGAGGAGACTTCCTATGTCCACAAGACGGCGAGGACCTAGCAGGGAGTGCTTTTCGAGGTATCGGTGCGCCATGTCGCGCGCCATACGGCGAAAAGTGTTTCGCTGGTCTTTCCGCTGCCCCCAACCTTGAAGAAGAATCGTTTCCTCATCACGCGATGCCGAAAGCCCTGGATAGCTAGGGCGGTCGGTGCGGTCGTCCGCAACAATCGACAGGGCTTCGCTGGGTTGCAAAATGTCGAATCGCGTCAGCACCCAGCGGGCAATTCTTAACTCTCGGCGGGCCAACCAGTGCCGCATTGCCTCGAACTGGCCGGGGTGCAGCCAGTGGGCGTCATCCAGCATCACGAGAGGAAGAAGTCGCAGCGGTTTCCCCTGGTTTAACGATGGTGTTGTCACCTCGATCCGTTCGATGACATCGAAGGGGCGGTATGTGCCAGTGACGGAGGATGGAAGCGCCGATTCGCTTGGAGCGACGAGGGCACCTACGATTTCATAGACTGCACGTTCGACTTCACGCGCCCGTTGCAGCATCGCAGACCCGGATGTCCCGCCGATGGTCTCAAGCCCCGACCCAGAATCGGCACGTGGCACAATGGTCACGGCAGATTCAGCAACCCCAGCCGCTTGAAGATGCCGGAACCATGCCAGGACCGCGCGTGCCTGGATGAATGAAAAGAGCATCCCGGACTTGAGCCCTTCAGGATAAGGAAACTCCCAGAAGTCGCGATAGTCCGTCTCCATCGGCAGCCGGCACCCCAAAAGTGCCGGAATCCCGTTCTTGATTGCGCCGCATTCTTCAAGTGCTCCGGCGACAGCCTCGTAGTCAGTCGAACCGGTGCTGCGTAGTACCGCCCTGAGCGCTGAGAATTCAAACAGCCGGGCCAGTGTCGTTTTCCCAGTCCCAGGAGCGCCACGGAACAGCACAACCCGGTCGTAAAGCGTGCCTTGCTCGGCGGGCCGTTTGAGCAGGTAGGTGAGGGGCTGGGGGCTGACGATGGAGAGAAACGCCTCGTCGTCCCGGAGTTGTTCGGTCGCCCTGCGGTAGAAAGGATTGTCCACTGGCGTCTCTCCGTCAGGTATGCCGCTGCCGCCGCCGGAACAGCGGTCTCATCGCGTGCTGGTTATTGTCGCCCGGTGTATCTGCCCAAAGAAGCGCGACGGAGTTATTCGGGGTATTGTGTTCCAGGACCAGCGGAAGGGCACATTTCCCGAAGCCAAGTTTGGCATCGGTGCCGGCAACCTTTGTGTGCCTATTCTCAATGGCTGGATCGTAATAGCGGTCAGTCAGTCGCAGGAATGCGGCATGCGTTTCTGTGGATAGCGGCAGGTCGTCGGGCAGCTCTGCCCCATACGAAAACTGGACCTTGGCAAACCACTTGTCACTGCCACGTTCCGCGGCTATTTCCCGGCTTCGCTCGTCGATGGTCTTCTTGGCGCGTTGAGTCGCAAGGTAGTGATGAACACACAGCGACCAGTCATCCTCAAAATACTTCTTGAAGCGATCCTTGTTGTCATCCCAGAAGCGGAACAGCTTTCCGGTCCAACTGCCGTCGTCTTTCTTCCGCAGAAGGGTTGTGCCGCTTCCTATGAAATCATCAATGAGGAATACAAATGCAAATCGCGCCTGCGGATCGCTCACGTCTTTGCGGAGGTCTTCCAGCAGTTCATCCAGCTTTTCATCATTCAGTCGTGGGGCGGTAACCGTCTGCTCGTTACTTATCAGGCCGGCATTGGCTCTTCGGAAAACGTCGATCCTGGCTCCGTCACTGAGTTCAATGAACAGCGACTGGCGCCGCAGGCGATTGAAGAGCTTCCTCGAATCGTCGCTTGCCCAGACGTTCCAGGTTGGGATCTGGAGACGGCGGGCTACTTCCTGCTGAAGACGCCACACCACGGTTTCGGGATAGAAAAGCTCGACGAGATGGTTCATCTCTGCCGTACTGACATAAACGAGAGAATTGCGAATGAATTCATACGCTGTGCGTCGAT
>DATNRD010000326.1:0-4363 GCA_036703665.1 Candidatus Obscuribacterales bacterium | reverse complement strand
GCCACGACAGTGTCGTACTTCCAAGGACTGCAACTCGTCCGGCAATGGGCTCCAGGCGCTCGGGGCAGCTCAGGACATCGATAAGTTCGGCTACCGTACCGGGTCTGTAGCTCAAGTAATGGGTTCCCGCCACGAGACCCTGCCCGGGTTCTCTCTCCTGCCGGGTGACAGCCACCTGTCCCAGACCTGCTGCAAGAAGAAAGGAGGTGGACTTGAGCAGGTAGGTCGACTGCGTGTGCATGAGTGAAATGCCGCTGTTAAGCACGACTTCCGGCAGGTCGTGCCCGGAAAAATTGAACGCGCACTCAACCGGGCATGGCAGCCCCCACGCCTCGAGAACCCGCCGGCCGGCATCCTGGGACGGGTGCATGCACTCTCCCGCCAGGACGACACGCTCAATCACCCCTTCCCGGGCGGCGCGCTCCATGAGGTATCCATGCATCCGGAGCGCTCTGAGGCGCGCCGCCTCCCTGCCGAAGACGAGCCACTGGTGCCAGTTTTTGGGGCGAGCAGGCAAGACCGGAAAGCTTGCGCCAATCGGGATGAGCTTGAGCGGCTTGTCCGGCGCCAGAGACCGAAGGTCGCGCAGGTTGGCCTCAGTGCTTGTCACGGCAATCGTTGCCAGCGAAAGCAGGCGCTCCGCGCAATGCCTTTGCCTGGCTTGCTGCCAGAATGCCCTTTGCCAGGGCATTCCCCGCGCCCAGGTCTCATGAAACATGACAATCAAACGGCGTGGGGTACCGCGGCGCGCCAGCCATTCGCAGAGGGCTTCCGGTAGCCAATCGGGCGAGCCGTTGCGGTCGTACCCGTAGCCAACATACTGGAGCACGACAACGGTAGGTCCAGCAGCCTCGAGAGCGGACAAGAGGCCGGCTCTCGACATATCGAACTGACCGATATCGACCTCGGGCCAGCACTCCGCGCTGGCCAGCGCACCTTCTGTTACGAGAAATTTCCAGCGCGGTCGGGGACGAGCGGTATCGCTTCTGTGGAAGGTAATTTGTGTCACAGCGCCGAGGTAATGCTCCCAGAGCTGCCGGCAGTAGTCGCCGATGCCGTCGATGGCCGGTGGCAAGCGGGGTGCGATGAAGCAGACGGATGCGGCAGAGTTTTCCACGATAGTTCTTCCAGCCAGCGGTCACAGCAAGGTCCAGCATACAGGAATTATCGCTGCGCACGGGGCGGGCCAGGCAGGGCGGCGTCTCGATGCTGGCACTGATTCCGGCGATTGGAAGAGACAGCGAGCCGGGCGGGGTCGGTTCAGGGACTCGCGCCGAACAGGAGCCAGGCTGCGTCTCCCGCCAGGATGGCGTACAGCGGGGTCATCAGCATCAGCGAGATAAGGGCATAGGTGGCCCTCTCCATCACCGTGCAGCCCTGCGCTGCATAGGCTCGCGTCATATACATTCTGCGTTGCATAAGCCGTACCTCCTGTGTGTGGCACACACCGGCGCTGAAACGATAGAAAGGAGGAACAGAGGGTCCCCCGGCCCATCCCCAATTTCATTTTGTCCGCAAAGCCCTGTCCGGCCTAGCCCCCACCTGAGGGAGGGCGCAACAAAGCTACACCGGCTGTTTCAGCCTGCGACAACACAAGCACAGCAACCGGAACTGGAAGTCTGGCCTGCGTTTTGGATTCTCAAGGTTGCCGATACCCGATCGCCGTACAGGTTATCGTGCCCCACGGCACACCAGCGTATGTTCTGGTTTCTTACCGGCTGCGGATCGCCGGCCATGGCATGGGTCATCGCGCCATTTCGTCGGGACGGCCAAGCACTGCCGACTTCTGGGGAATTATGTACGGGTTTGTCTGCATCAGCACGCGCTCGCCCCGGTAGAAGCTGTCGGCGAAAAATGCGGCGCAGACGATGAGTACTGCGGCTGCTACGACTACCGATACGATAGCCAGAGCGTAGATTTGGCGCAGCGCATCAGGATTACACCTGTCCACGTCTCCCCCTGACCCACGATTTGTCCGTCCAAATGGGCCGGCCAGGCAGGTCTATAGACCATTCTACTGCCCGGACGGGAACCCCGGAAAGACCCAATTCACACCGGTAGCGTGCTCGCAAAGAGCTAGCGGCGCTTAGTGATACCGCCCTCGTCCTGTTCTCGGGTGGTGCTTGCGGTCTGTGGGGAGCGAGCCGGCGTCGGGCGGCTACTCTACACCCCTAAGACGCGCTCACGTTCGCGGGGGTTGTTTGGGCTTCAAACAGTCTTCCGGTGTTCGGGCATACAGAGCGACAAGGAAGACGGCTGTTGGCCACAACTCCATAAACACCCGCCACACGACAAACTGCAGCGGGTAGCGGCTTTCTGGTAAGGCAAGAAAGACCAGATACGAACCTATGAGGACGAAGGCAATGGTAAGGATGATGGTTAGCTTGGTTCCACGCAGTTCGCAGTTGGGGTGTACTCCGGAAAGTAGTGCGAAAGCGGCGATCAGTAGGAGCGGTCGTTTGAAGTAGCGCAATAGCGCGGCTGGATATTCTTGAAGCGTCGCGACAGCGCGCCTAGCATCCGTAAGGTTGGTGCTCACGGATTGGGCAGTTACGACCAACCCAGGCGGAGCTAACAGCATTCTGGTGTACAGCACCACCGTGAAGACCGGCAGAAATCCGCCTGCAAGAACGGCGAGGCTCTTTGCAGCAGCGGCCACACCCTGATTGCGGCAGGCGACCAGCATGACGGAAACGAAGAGAGCGGCGGCAAACAGCATTCCTTCTACTTTCGTCCAAGTGGCTAGCCCCACGAATAGGCCTGTCACAATCAGCAAACCATGAGCATCGTGGTATTTTTCATGAAGTGCAAGCGCGACGACAGCCGCGAGGATGTAGAAGGCGAGGGGGATGTCGGCCATCTGATATGTCCCGAGTTGCACAAACCAGTATGTACTGAGGAGGATTAAGCCGGCCATCAAACCTTGATTTCTGCCCCGAAAAATGGTTACAGCCGCGACAAGCAAACCTGCGGACGCGAAGGTGAAAAGGAAGGCAACAAGAATAGGTATGGAAGTCGTCGTACTTCCAACGAATTTCCAGCAACGAGCTATGAGTGAGGGGATAAGCAGGGGGTAATCTGGGACAGCGACGGTCGGGTAGAAGACGTTCTTGTAGTGGTCGCTACCCCCGTAATACAGGTACCGTGCGTGGTTGTTCCAGGCGGCCCACGCATCCCAAACCGCGTGTGGGCTCTCGAGTGAGGACAGGACGAAATAGGCGCCGGCTCCGAGCAGTGTCAGCGCAAACGTCCACACCAGGACGAGGCGGAGTAACAGTGGCAAGTCGTTGCCTGGTATCTCAGGGGGCCTCGGCTGATGCCGGATACGCCGGTCTTGCGCAACGCAGAGTACTGTACCGCCAAGCAGCAGCGCCAACTCGGCGACAACGGACGCGGCGCTGCCGGGCACCGGCAGCGTTAGGAAGAAGGCAAGTGATGATAGCCCGAAACCAAGTCCGAGTCCCATAAATGCCATGGCGAGGCGGTGATATGGTCCTGATGGCCGGTTGACCCACAGGCAACGGAGGAAGAGGTAGCCATACGCAGCGGGCAAAATCAACGAAGCAATGAGCTGGATCATCGGCCGGCCTCCCGTTTCAGTAACATCACGCCGTTACCGAGATCCTGGAGGATTTTCAGATGCCTTTCGCTGGCGATTCGCTTGCCGATATGCGAACTCTGGAAATTTCCTAGCACCAGCGGGCGCTCATCGCTCAAGTCGAAATTGCAAGGTGCCAGAGCGTACAAGGTCAGAAAGAAGTGCTTAAAATACGTCAAATCTGAGCCATTCGCATCACGTGGAGGCAGATCCGAAAGATATCCAATCGACCGGTCTACCGGCAAGGTTCCCTTTAGTTCGGCAAAGCGCTTGTCCCAAAGCGATATTTCGTCAGCCAGGGGATAGCCGAATAACGGATCGAAATCTTGGCTCGTGGCTTCCGATGTCCCTGGGAGTACGCGTCTTGATTCAGTGGCCTGCTTTGTGACGAAAGTAAAGTAGGGAAAGGCATTTATTAGGGAAAGTGTGCAAACGGCCACGACCGCCAATTGAGCTCGCAAGGCGGCCAAGCGGTGCAACCAAGGCCTAAAGTCGATCATCTACTAGCTCCACGGACGATTCTACACGCTGCGTTATAGCGTTGTCAGCGGACACTCAGCCCCTCGTGCCAATACTTTATGAGCGGGTAGATGAAGAATTCGATTATTCTGCGCTTTCCTACCTTAATCTCCGCTACTACGGACATCCCTGAGGACAGCGACTCCTTGCGCCCGTCAACCATCAGATATCTCGTGATCGGCGTGATGTAAACATCATAGACCAACCCTTCTTTCTCGTCCTCATGGCTGTCCTGTGAGACTAGCC
>DATNRD010000325.1:0-7620 GCA_036703665.1 Candidatus Obscuribacterales bacterium | reverse complement strand
GAGGAGGTTCTTATCCAGCATCCGGCTGTTTCCCAGGCTTACGCCTTCGGTGTGCCGGACTATCATCTCGGCGAGGAGCTGGCTGTATGGGTGAAATTGAAGCCCGGTGCCAGCGCCGGCAGCGAGGATATCCGAGGGTGGCTGCGGGAGCGGGTGGCGCATTTCAAGGTGCCTCGCCACGTCAAGTTCGTGGCTGATTTCCCCATGACGGTGACCGGCAAGGTACAAAAGTTCATGATGCGTCAGGCGATGATTGAAGAGCTGGGCCTGCAAGCGGAGGCTGAGATCCAGACGGCGTAGGGCGTCTGCAAGCCGTGGGTGATGCGGCCGGATCGTTCTTGTCGCGGAGACCCGGTTTTGCTTGCCACCAGATGCGGTATGGTTGGAGTATTCAGGGAGCTCAAGTGGAGCACGCTGCAGTGCGTTCGCCGACCAAACCGGAGTGGGAAACGAGCAAGCCTGGCTACACGGCCGGGCTGTGGGCGTTGCGGCGCCGGCTTACCAGGGTGGAGTTGCTTGTGGCGACCATCTGCGTGATCGCTGTGGTGGTGATGCTGATGCAGCTGGCCGAACGCCTCACCGCCGGGCTGCTCGTTCAGGATACCGCCTCCCGGTTTGCCGTGATCATAAGACACGCGCAGGGCGTCGCCCGTGACAGGAACGCCTACATAAGGGTGCGCATCGAGCCAGCTGCCCCTGACAGACCAGGCCGGTACGTGATCGAGGAGGGGGACACGGTCCTGGAGCGCAAGAACTTTCCGTCCGGGCTGAGCGCTTCCGGGGAAACCACCGTCGATCCGCACGGTGTGCCCCTGGCACCGGCAACCTTCAGCTTCCGCAAATTCGGCTCTCAGGTAGAGGTTGAGATAGATGCCAAAGGGCTTGTCTCGATACCGTGACTTGGCTCGATTTGCCAATATTACTCGCCGCTAATGAACGGCGATAGAATTAAGTATCAGTAATCGTGGATAAATCCCCCGAAAGGGTGGTCAGATTTTGCGTTGTAAAGGGGAATAAACAGAACGGGCAGAGGGTCGGTCAAATATGTCCGTTCACATCGAACGCAAGCCAGCTAGAGCGGTCCGCGGACACAGTCAGCGCGGCGCGTACATGGTGGAGCTCATTCTCGCTATTGCCACGGCCGGTATGCTTGCCGCCGCCCTGGCCTCCAACATTGCCGAAACGGAGCGCTTCAGCAATGCCGGTCAGAATCAAATCCTGGCAATGTCAATCGTGCAGGAGCAGATCGACAATGCCAGGAACACGTCTTTTGATGACCTCTCGTCCTGGGCAGGCACACACACGCTCAAAGTCAACAACCCGGACCCCAATTACAACGGCTGCCCGGTAGCCAGCTGTGTCGGCGGTTGCAAGCTCAATCCGCGGCCGTTGCAGCTCGATCTTGCCAATCTGGAGTGGACTGCGATGGAGATAAGCACGTCCAACAAGAAACAGAATGTTTTCCAGGGCACGGTAAGCGAACAGATTATCCCGTCTGGTCAGACGGGCGGACCACCCTATGCCAATACCGTCAAGGTCATCGTCGAGGCTGTGTGGAGGGAAGGGCAGGCGACCAGGAGATACCGGCTGGAAACCCTGGTGTCTAAAAATGGCATCAACAACGGCTGAGGTGCTGTCCATGCCGAGGCGATTGCACTCATTGAGGAAGCCTGGCAGGGGTATGACCCTCATAGAGATGCTCGTTTCTTGCGCCATAGTCGGGCTGGCTGCCGCCGGAATCTCCGGCCTGGTGCTGTTGAACAACGTTTCCACCCACAGGCTGTTCAACAAGGTCGACAACCTCAATCAGGCACGGCAGGTGGTCGAGCGGATTGGCAAAGACTTGCGGATGGCCAGGAATGTCGGCGACGTTTACGGCGTGAACATTCAGCTGCATGACGATCCGGTTACTTACGGAACCGAGGGCACAAACAGTTTCCCCCTGGCGGCTCCCGGCGGCAACAACCCGCACTACAGCGGCGGGCAGACGCCGCCTGCAGGGTGGCCGACGGCACCCTGGCCGGGTCGACCCTACGTCCTTTCGCCGCGCACGTTGATCGTACAGATCCCGGTTTTCGACGCAAACGGCTTTCCAACGAAGGTGCCCGCCACCACCGGTAACCCACCTGTAAGTGTTGATCAAGACAACGTAGACACTCTCGTCTACCAAATCATCGACGATCCGGACCATCCCGGCGAATTCCTCCTGCAGGTGGCTGGTTTTCCGGGCAATCCGACCAACTTGAAAATCCGGTCTAATCCGCCGCAGACCATTTTGAGCGGAATCGTGGGCCCCAAGGATCCGGCCACGGGCGAGCCGAAAGTCTTTCAATATCTGGATCGGTACGATGAGAGCGGAACGCCGCAGGACACTTTTATCGGTCCGAAGATAGCTAACGTCACTGGGGTGGTGATGAACCTGGAAATACGACGCAATGATGAGGGGGTCAGCAGTGCGTCGGTGGTGGGTCTGAAAAGCGAGATGTACATGCGCAATAACAGACTCCGCGATTGAGCCGGCTGGACCGGCTGACGCGGGCCAAAGGAGCATCATCGATGACCAGGATTTGCAGTACACGTGAGAGCCGTTACAAAACACCGGTCCCCCGAATGCGTCGCTCTCCGGGCTTTTCGCTCATTACGGTAGCGGCCCTGGGGGCTGTTTCCATGATGTGGCTGCTGGCAATGACCGCGGCAGTTGTTCCGATGTATCAGCGGGCCTCTACCGGGCGCTATTTTACGGTCGTGCGCAGCTCCGCCGAAGCCGGGCTGGACTATGCCGTGGCCATGCTCAATCAGTCCCTGCAAACCGGTACACCTTCGCCGATCGACGATCAGTCCGAGGACGGGTCGCCGGCAATCAACCAGGTTCCTGCCAACGCTGTCGGCAACAGCGGGGCGCAGGTGACGATTCAGGTGAACAACGTAAGACCTTCAGCTACGTCATCAATCTACGATGCGCAGTGGGATCAGCCGACCAATCACTGGCGCCTTGTGACAGCCACGGCCAGCTACGCTGGGCTGCAGAAATCGATCAGGGTGATTCTCAAGCCGGAAGCGGGTACGCCGACCAGTATTAGCACCCCGGTGCCATACTTTCAGTTCGCCATGTTTGGCAAGTCGTTCATCAATATGGGGGGCAATGCGCAGACTGACGGTTACGACTCCAGAAACGGGGATTACGATCCCGCGGACAACAAGGACAATTATGCGGGCGATGTCGGCAGCAACAAATCCGCGCAATTTGGCGGGAACGCGAACATAGGTGGCGATGTAAGAATTTATTCCCAACCTAAAGGCAGCTCGACGGCGGTTGTGGCCAGGGCGGTCTCCACTAACGTAGTGATTCGCGATCAGCTCGTTATCAACGGCGTTTCCAGTGGCTTTACCGCAACTGTCGGTCCTGCAGCGATGCCCGGCGACAACGTTCTTGCCCAGGGGCAGGGGATGCCGCCCAGAACCGGCGACTGGGAGACTCCCATCGACGCATCCCAGTCCTATGATCCAATCGAAGTACCACCAGCCAAGACGGTACCGCCTGACGCCCAGGTCGTTACCGGCAGCGTCAGCTGGACCAACGGCACGACAGGCTGGGTCTCGCAACCGACCGCGGGCAAAGTCGCGGATCTCGGCAGTGTTTCTGTGACAGGCAACAAGGTGTTGAATATCCGCCCGGGCGACTACAAGATAAGCTCGCTGATGGTGGGCGGCAACGGAAAGATCAATGTCCTTCCCAATGCCGATGGCTCGACCGGCCAAGTGCGGTTCTTTGTCGAGGGTATTGCTCCCGGTGAAAACGTGATTCAGATTGCAGGAAACGGCATTGTCAATCAATCCGCCAAACCCGGCAACCTCCAGATGTGGTACAACGGCTCGAAAAACATCTTGCTGGCCGGCAACGGCAACCTGCATGCGGTCATTTATGCGCCCAACTCTTACGTGAAGGTGACCGGCAACGGTAACTATTTCGGTGCCATCATGGGCGATACCGTAGAGAACCAGGGCAACGGACAGGTGCACTTTGACAAGGCTCTGCTTGCCACCTCCGGCACTACAGCCATTGCGTTCAATAAAAACCAGACGCAAATGGCCCCTTCGGCATTGAAGACTCGCAGCTGGCAGGAACTCTAATCCCTTACTGTGTCTGGCTCCACCCAGTGCTTCGCGGGGGCAGCACAGCGGCTCTGCCTAAAATTTCGCATACGCCAAAGCGTGCGGAACTTGTCATTCTGAGGGAGCCCTTCGCATGCTCCAGCAGCCTGGCTTCGCATTTGGAGCTTCCGCTCAGGGCAGGCTGCGCGACCGAAGAATCTCGGTTCCGCAGGGCTAGCTTGACGATGAGATCCTCCGCCGCGGAGTTTATCCTGAGCGGCAGCGAAGGACCTCAGATTGACAGTTTCGAGGCGGGTGACCTGTCTCGCACGAAACCTTACGCAAGCAGGGACTTCTACTAGCACACGTGGGAGCTGCCACGTGTGGGTTGTCAGGAAAACGGGTAAATAGGGGTAGGCGGTCTCGTGGGTGGGAGCGGGCTGCCGGTTGGGGGACCTTGTAATGAGTCGGGGGTACCTGGGCCCCGTAGTAGAAAAGCGTTTGTCTTTCTACCCCGTGTCATATGCCGTGATTCGGGGCGGGTGGGGCTTTTCGCTTGTCACCGTAGCGGCCCTTGGCGCTGTCACCATGACCTGGCTTTTTGCCATGTCGGCGGTCGTTGTGCCCATGTATCAGCGGGCTTCCCAGGCTCGTTATATGGGCGCCGTGCGCTGCGCCGGAGAAGCCGGCCTGGACTATGCCGTGTCCGAACTCAACAAAGCCATGGAGCTGGGGGAGGTCGCCCCCATCGATGATCCTTCGGAGGACGGGGTCCCGGTCAGCTCCCTTGTGCCCCTGTCCGCCATCGGCAACTTCGGCGCTCAGGTTGTGATTCAGGTGAACAACGTGCGCCCGCCCTCCAGCTCCTCGATTTACGATCCTCAGTGGGATCCCAGCATCACGGGAGTGCCCAATGCCTGGCGAACGGTGACGGCAACGGCAAGCTATGCTGGGTTGAGCAGGTCCGTCCGCGTGATCCTTAAACCAGAGCCAAACCTGGTGGGCGGTACCGGCCCGCCAACACCCTATTTCCAATTTGCCATGTTCGGCAAGTCGTATCTGGGACTGTCCGGCAACGCGCGCACCGACGGCTACGACTCCCGAGACGGACCCTACGGCAGCAGCAATCAGGACAACTACGGCGGCGATGTCGGTAGCAACGAGTTTCTGCAGCTAAGCGGCCAGGCCAATGTAGGGGGCGATCTCAGAGTTCACTCGCTGCCCAAGGGAAGTCTCACTCGTGTGGCGGCCGAGGCGACCAGTCCGACCGTTCGTGTTCTGGATCAGCTCGTCGTAAACGGTGTGTCGAAAGGTTTCACAGGGACGCAAGGACCGTTGCCGCTACCCGGCGATAATGTGCTGGCCATGGGGCAGGGCGCCTTGCCCAGGACAGGTGACTGGACGACTCCTCTGGATTGGTCTCAGTCCAACGATCCTATCGAGATCCCGCCGGCCAAGAGTGTCCCCGGCGACGCCAAGGTGGTGATTGGAAGCATAGAGTGGTCGGGCACTACTGGTTGGGCGACGCAACCCAAGTCCGGTGAAGTCGTTGACCTGGGTAACTTATCGGCAGCTGGTCAGGAGATCATAAACATCCGCCCGGGCGATTACAAGATCAGCTCACTTAGCGTGCGCGGGCAGGCCGGCATCGTTCTGCAGCCGAACGCGGATGGCACCTACGGGCCGGTAAGGTTCTTCATCGAAGGAATGGCCCCTGGTGAGAATGTCATTCAGATCACCGGCAACGGCGTCGTGAATAAGTCGAGCGTGCCTGCGAATCTGCAGCTCTGGTACAACGGGCACAAAGATGTTCTGCTTGCCGGAAACGGGAACCTCTATGGCGTGCTCTATGCTCCCAACTCTCGCATCAAAGTGGCCGGCAACGGCACGTACTTTGGAGCCATGATGGGTGATGAGGTCGAGGATAACGGCAACGGCTACGTGCATTTCGACAAGGCGCTGCTGCAGACGACAGGGGCCGCGGCCATCACTTTTCCGAAGGGGATTACGCAGCTGGCACCGATTGGCGTGAAGACGCGCAGCTGGCAGGAATTGTAGTTCTTGCGCGGATCCTGGGTGCCGGCGCCTGTAGGCTCTCTGGGCGGTGAGCAGCTGTACCGCCGATTCACCATGCGGGACCGCGCGCAGGCAAGTGACCGCGACAGCCTGTGCCTTAGGATGCCGATTTCTGAACGTCCTTGTTTAGATCATGCCGATAATGTTTTCGTAGGCTATTCGTATTTTCAAATCACCATCCGGGGCAGCGTGCTTTTAGCCAAAAGGCACGTGTCTGCCGACAGCAGGATCATCCACATGGCTCTTTTGCGCCAGCGACCAAGTTGCCATTATGAGAGTGGACTCATCCAGGCGAAGTGGTGGGTCCAGCCCGGCGGAGAAGCTGCATAGCCGGCTCGGCAGTGGCGGTCTCCGTTGTGGCACGAGGAAAAAGTCATCATCAAGGCGAGCGGCTTGTCGTAACCCGCCAGCTTCAGCTTAGCGGTTGTTGCGCCCCCCTTGCGGCTAGTCTGATGCGCCTGCCCGTGGCCCTCGGTTGCAGGTGGATGCATGACGGTCAAACGAACTGGGGGGAGCATCATGAAGAAAAGAAGGCAGTCAGGCGGAAGCAGAGGGTATACGGCTCAGCGGGCACGCAGCCAGCGCGGCGCTTACATGATCGAGTTGATTATGGCCATGGCGGCCTCCGGTATGCTGGCAGGAGCACTGGCTTCCAACATTGCCGAAACGGAGAGGTTCAGCAGCTCGGGTCAGAATCAAATCCTGGCGATGTCCATAGTTCAGGAGCAGATCGACAATGCCCGCAACACGTCCTATGACAGCCTGGCTTCCTGGGCAGGGAGCCACGCTTTGCGGGTGAACAGCTCCGATCCCGAGTACGGCGGGTGCCCGGCGGCCTCCTGTGCCGGTGGTTGCCGCCTCAATCCCAGACCCTTGCAGGTGGATATGAACAACCTCGACTGGTCCACCGTGGAGGTGACGAGCACCAATCGCCAGCAGAACTTGTTTCACGGCACGGTCAACGAGCGCATCGAGCCGGGACCGAACATGGATACGGTCAGGGTCACGGTCGAGGCGGTGTGGCAGGAGGGCAAGGCCACCAAGCGCTACAGCCTCTCGACGCTGGTTGCCAAAAACGGCATAAACAACGGCTAAAGGAAGCAGGCATGAAATTCTGTATCTCGGGGAGCCCGCCTCGCGACAGCGGCATGACCTTAATCGAGATGTTGGTCTCCTGCGCCATCGTGGGACTGGCGGCGGCAGGCATCTCCGGCCTGATGCTGCTCAACAATCTGTCGACGCACCGCCTGTTCAACAAGGTCGACAACCTGAATCAGGCCAGGCAGGTAGTGGAGCGGATTGGCAAGGACTTGCGTATGGCCAGGAACGTTGGTGATGTGTATGGGGCCAATATCGAGCTCAATCCTGGTCCTCCGCCGGTTCTGGGAACCGAGGGCACCCATCGCTTTCCTCTGCCGGCGCCCCAGGGAAGCAACCCGCTCTACAGCGGCG
>DATNRD010000324.1:0-2431 GCA_036703665.1 Candidatus Obscuribacterales bacterium | reverse complement strand
TGACGAAGTTTCCCTGGATTTGGGGCGATTCCGCCTTCCTGCCGGCTGCCGCGCTGTTGCCCTGCCACCGGAGCTCTTGCCCCAGACGGCGACCCGCCGGATCTCCGGGGCGCTCGCAGCGATGGTGGCACCGCCGGCCGTGAGTTTGCCGATCCGCTCACGCTTTATGGAAAGCAAGCTCCCTGGGTGCCCGATTACGGGTGCAACTTGAACACTTGCATCGAATCCAGCGTTCTGGAGAGTGGCTTCAACAATTTTGGCGCGCCGTAGACGACCAGCGCGCAGGTTAGCAGCCAGGCAAGAATTGTGATTTGAATCGGCCGGTCCTTCAGCAGGACGTCTTCCGGCGAGCCCGTCACTTTGTGCTCCACCGAGAGCAGCTGGTAGCGCATCACTCCGTATATCACGAAGGGAACGGTGAGCATCATCCACTGCCCGTGCACGGACAGGAAGCTGTAAAAGGCGTATGAGGTGAGCAAGCTCGCGACGACCAGCGCCTCCATCCGGTCAAGCAGTTCGGCTGAGTACAGCCCGAGGGATTTTCTGTGAGCAAGCGAGTTCTCCCCGAGCAGTTCCAGTTCCTGCCGCCGCTTCTCTAGAGCCAGGAAAAGTGCGCCCAGCGTTGTGCAAAGGAGGAACCAGCCGGACACCGGCACGTGCACGGCGACAGCACCGGCCACGGCACGCAGGACAAAGCTCGCGGCGATGCCGAACACGTCGACAATTGCGTGATGCTTCAAAAGGCAAGTATAGAGAAGATTGATCCCGAAAAAGACCAGCACCACCAGGCACAGCGTGGGCCTTATCAGGAAGGACAGGACCAAACCCAGCGAAATGACCAGAATGCCGAACAAGAGGGCCGAACGCACACTGATCTGGCCCGAGGCAATCGGCCGTAATTTCTTCTTGGGATGCAGCCGATCGGCCTCGGCATCGAGTATGTCATTGAGAATGTAGATGCCGCCGGAGACCAGGCACAGCGAAAATACGCAAGCGGTGGCGATGAGGAAAAGATCAATCTCGTGGATCTTGATTGCGAAAAGCAGAGGCGCGTAGGCGATGAGGTTTTTCGTCCACTGCCGGGGGCGAAGGAGCTTAAGCCAGACAGCCCGACTGGCGGCGGGGAGCGGTTGTTGTTCAGAGATTAGTACTTCTTCGGTCATGCTCCCGCCGGCCGGCTCGCTCCGGCCCATCAGATACACTACCGCAACGACAGCCATATCCACAACAGGGGTGAGTTTACGTGGCAGTTGCTGGCGTCGAACCTCTTACCAGCATAATATGGTGGAAAAGGATCTGGTGGGGCCCCGGCGACGCTGTTTAAAGACCCGGTGACGTAACGCATTGATGACCGACGCTATCGACGAGAACGGCGCATCCCGCTCGTCCGCCCAGGCGGACAGGATCTGGAGGGCTGCCACCGCGGTGCCGGTTCTCACGGTTTTTTTGCTTATAGTTCTCGATCTCGTGCTCAGGCAAGGCAATTTCATCGATGCCATGGGCTTTCACACCGTCGATGTGTGGGGATTGCCGGCGCGCCTGGAGCTTTGCAAGAAAACCGCGCCTGACGTGGCGCTGGTCGGGTCGTCTCTGCTCCTGGTGTTGAACCAGGACGAGCAGGGCCGGCACTTCTACAGCGGGGTCTATCCGCCCCACTTCCAGGAACTGCTCAGTCGCAGCACGAGGCAACCGGTGACCTGCATCAACCTGTGTACCGGACTGCAGATGCCCTCCGAGACTTACCTTATCGCCGAGGCTGTCATGGGCCAAAGTAATCACCCGCCGGTGATGATTTTGGGCATCGCGCTGCGCGATTTCATACATGATCAATACGCCCTGGAATGGAGCTGCGACAGCTTTGCCAGTATTGCGCCCTATGTTCCGCTCAGTCTCAACGTGCTTTCGCAAATGAGCAGCGCGACGGCCGTCAGGGAGCTGGTGCTCTGCCACATCTGGTATCTCTACCGCGACCGCATCGATTTCAAGTCTGTTCTGAGTGCCTGGACCAAGAATTTCCTCGAGCTGCTGCCGCTGGACATGCCCTACCCGAGGCTCGGTTTCGATCACACATGGCGCCCGCAGCGGCGTGGATTTCTGCACGAGACCTGGGTTCCCCGGCAGCAAGAGAAGTTCACCGAAGAGATCTACCGTACCCGCCCGCAGTTCTTGAAGCGCTTCTTCCGCAACATGCAAGCCGGTATCTATCGGCAGGGGAGCGAAAGCACCATGCGGCTGCAGACGCACTACCTGGAGGCGCTGATCCGAACGTGCCAGGAGAGGGATGTGCAGCTGGTGGTGGTCAACATGCCGCTCAGCCCGGAATTTCAAAGGCTGGTCCCGCCCGGGCTTTACGATACCTTTGGGCGCTTCCTGCGATATTTCGCCTCCTTCCCCAACGTGGCGGTCATTGACTTCTACAACCAACCCGAGT
>DATNRD010000323.1:0-8295 GCA_036703665.1 Candidatus Obscuribacterales bacterium | reverse complement strand
TCAGCGACTCGGATTCTACCGCCACTGCCAGTCTCGAGAAATCCGGGGCGCTTCCTAAAGTCGAGGTCGGCGAGTCGAATGCTGCCGCCCCGGCGGACAAGCGCACTGAGGCCACGGTCGAGACGGCGGAGACAAGGGTCGAGAAGGGACCGAAGGATGTGCTGGCCGACCCGGCCGCCTCCCACGAGGACAAGCTCAAGGCCGCGCACGAGCTGGCAAAGGAAGGCACAACCAGCTTCGAGGACGAAGGCGGGCGCAAGTACTACGTCAGCGTTGCGGACGCCGGCAGTCGCGAGCTGGTCAGCATTCACACGCGCGGCGACGACGGCCGGTCGCATGCCGTGCTGCGCGGTGTGGTCGATGCCGATGGGAAGCTGTCGAGGCAGCGGGACGCAGAAGGCAAAGAGGTCCCCTATGTGAGCAAGTGGGCCGAGAGCAATCTCAAGGACAGTGCCCTGGTGGCAGGCAAGGAGACTTCCGACCGGCCCGCTGAAGCTGGTACGGAGGTTGCGGAAAAAGCGCCGACAGCCGAGGACTTTCTCAAGAAGCATCCGGAACTGAAGCTTTCCGACGCGGATCGGGCCAGAGCTCTTACCGAGTACGACAAAGCCCTCGATCAGTATGAAAAGGACAAGCAGCGCCTGGACGACGCGAAAGAAGCCGCCAGGTCTTTAGAGAAGGTGACGGAAGACCTGAAGAAGGATGGCGTAACCGAGCAGGAAGACCCGGCTAAGTTCCAGGAGCAGTTCAATAAGCTTCCCGAGGAAAAAAGGCGCGAATACGAGAAGCGATTTGCTGAAATCAAGCCTCACGCCGAAGACATTGCAAAACTTTCTGAGCTTGAAGCCAGGGTAAAGCTCGACGAAAGGAGGATGCGCGACGCCGGCGCCAAACTTGATTTTGAGAGCGATCTAAAGGCCATCGACAAGCTGCCGCCTGATAAGCGAGCCGAGGTGTACAAGAGTCTCGATGCTATTCTCGACAAGCGAGAGAAGGCCACAGGACTCACCGATAAGGAACGCCTGGATATTTCCCGCGACCTGGTGCACAACCTGGCGCATCCTGAAGACATCAAGCAGGGCAACAAGGGTACCTGTGCCCTGGCTACAACAGAGTACATGCTTGCCAGAGAGCGACCCGAGGTCTATGCGCGGTCCGTAGCCGAATGGGCGACCAGGGGAGAGCTGACAACCATGGGCGACGGCAAGGTGGAGCCCGGTAAAGGCGTCAAGATCGACCCGGCCGAGATTCACAGGGATGATGGCAATCCCGAGCGTGGTTTGGCCAGCAAGATCTTCCAGACAGGGGCCGCCAATCTGGCTCTGGCTGAAAGCGGCGGGCGTTATGTCAACTACAAACCCGGCGAGGCTCCGGCAGTCAACGAAGGGAAGGCGCCGACCCCGGTGGACGACACCGGCGAGCGGGTCATCACCAGCGACGGCAAAGTGCGGGATTGGACCGGCTTGTACGCCAAGGACCAGGTAGATGTCCTCAATAAGCTGACCGGCGACAAGTACGTTGCCGACAAGCTATATGCCGACACGCACGAGCAACTCCATGCTCAGCTAAAGGAAGCAGCGGACAAGCATGGTTATCCGATCAAGGTCAGCTTCCTGGATTCGGATGGCGGGCACGTCGTAAGCATCACCGGTATCGACTCCTCGAAATCGCCGCCGGAGGTGATCTACGAGGACACAGCCGAACCGCGTGGTGCTCCCCAGAAGCTGCCCATGAACAAGTTCTACGAGCGGGCGCTCAAAGGCGGCAGCATCGAGACCGTCGGGGGCATGAAGTTGCGCATACTGGCTGTCGGTGAGGGAGCCAGACCGTATGTCGAGATCATTCACAATTAGCCGGGAGGCGGGTGCGTAGGCAATGGCTAGAGTCACATCGGAAATGGAACGCGGCCGGCGCTGCCATTTGAGCGAGTATTTCAGCCTGGTGCCGCCCGAGGGCTGGGAGGCCAGCATCAGCTTCGAGAATTTGCCTTTGCGCCTGGTAGCGTACGGCAAGATGCTGTTCCAGCCTGCCGGTGTCGGCGACGTTTTTTTGAAGTGGCAGATTGCCAACTGGCTCGATGGCAAGCCGGAGTGGCTCATTTATCAGGCGATTCTCCATCAGCAAGGCAAGCCGAGCCTCGAAGAGGTACGGCGGCTCTATTCGCTGCTTTTGCGCATCCCCATCGATTACGTCGCCGAATACAGCGTCACGGATCATCCGGCGCTCGGACGCGCGCTCATCATCGACTACAACTTCGCCAACCTCGATTACAAAGGCCGCGTCATGTACGTGCCTTCGCCGACCGGGCCATGTGATGTCCAGATAGTCAGCTATGAAGGCAAGGAGCCGGAGTTCAGCACTTATCTTATCGATGCCCTGCTCTGTTTCGACTCGTGCCGCCAGGCGCAGCCTTACATGCTGCCCCTCAAAGCAATATTTGCCGGGCTGGCCGCCTGACAACAGCGTCCTGCCTGTCCGTTCTGGCGAACTGCCGTTCCCGTTCGCGGGTGGGGCCGGCAGCATACATGCATCCGTATGGGGGAGAACTACGTAGCAGCGTCTGCGCCGGGCGGGCCTAAATCACGCGCCTGACATAGTGGAACCGTCAGGGTCAGCCGATCGGTTCTGCCCGGACTGCTCAGCCAGGCAGAGAAGGGAAACGGAGCTGGATGCAGGCAACAGGGCTATTGCGCAGGCATCGAGCGGCTGACGAGGCGATGAAACTGGAGGGACACCATGGCGCGTAACAACCCTGAGGCTGTTGATCTCAAGGAACTCGACCGGGCAAGCCACGCGGAGGGAGACTCCCAGGCCGATCTCTCGCGGCAGGCGTGGGACGGGATGAAAGCTTCCCAGAAGGATGCGGGCGCATCCGGACAGGATGGGCCCGAGCCTGGAAAGGACAACAGCAAAGCGGCTGCCGACGCCCACAGGGTCGAGACCAACGAGCGCGGCGGTGTCATAGCCAGGGACGAGCACGGGCGCATTACCCGTGTGGATTACCCGGATGGGGTCACGTACGAATACAGCAGGTTCGACGGCAATGGTCAGCCTACCGTTATGAAGATAACGGACCACAAAGCCGGCGACTTCGGGCAGTGGAAGAAGGAAGGCGACGGGCTCTGGCGCTCGTATAACAAGGACAAACCCAACTACGAGGTCCTGGTCGGCGAATGGCGGGTGGACAAGCAGGGTGTCATGCGCATGGACGGTGTGCAGGACACGCGCCCGTTGCCCGGCAAGGACAACAAGGGATACACCGAGCAGGCCAGCCCGGCAGTCAGCCGCGACAGCCAGGGGCGTATCACCCGTGTCGATCAGCCCAATGGCGTGACCTACCAGTACAGCGGCTTTGACCAGAGCGGCCAGCCCACGTCCATTAAGATCACTCAGCGCGGCAGCAAGGACTTCGGCGAGTGGAAGAAGGAGAGGGATGGACTCTGGCGTGCCTATCACAACGGCAAGCCGACCTCCGAAGTAATCGTCGGCGAATGGCTGGTTAACGAAAAGGGCGAGTTGCGCCACACCGGGCACCAGGACATGCAGCCTGTGTCGAGGCCGGCCGATTCTTCCAGGCAGCCGGTGAAGGAATCCCAGCCGCCCGCCAGAGATGCCGCTCAACCGGCGAAAGACAGGCAGCCGCCTGCTGGCGATCGCACGCCGCAAGCGGCGGATGGCGGCAAGCAGCCGATCGAGGCCCCCAGGCTGGAAACCAACGAGCGAGGCGGGGTGATCGCCAGGGATGGTCAGGGACGTATCACCCGCGTCGATTATCCGGATGGTGTCACGTACGAATACAGCAAGTTTGACGGAAATGGTCAGCCCACCGTTATGAAGATAACGGACCACAAGAGCGGCGACTTCGGTCAGTGGAAGAAGGAAGGCGACCGTCTGTGGCGTTCCTATCACAAAGACAAGCCCAACTACGAGGTGCTCGTCGGCGAATGGCGAGTGGACCAACAGGGCATCATGCGCATGGACGGCGTGCAAGACAGCCGGCCGCTGCCCGGTCCCGACAATAAGGGATATACCGAGCAACCCAGCACGAAGATCACCCGCGACGGGCAGGGACGCATATCCACCGTCGAGCAGCCCAACGGCGTCAAGTACGAGTACAGGAACTTCGACGAGAACGGCCAGCCGACATCCATCAAAATAACGCAGCGTGGCAGCAAGGATTTCGGTGAGTGGAAGAAGGAAAGGGACGGTCTCTGGCGCGCCTATCACAACGGCAAGCCGACCTCCGAGGTGATCGTCGGTGAGTGGCTTGTCAACGAGAAAGGCGAGCTGCGCCACACCGGACATCAAGATATGCAGCCGGTGCAGAAGACCGAGAGGGCATCGCATGCCGTACGCGATACCGCCCGTAGTGGCGACCGCACGGCTGAGCCGAAGGCTAAACCGGAGGAGCTCAAGAAGGAGGAATTTCCTGACGGGCATGTGGTCAAGCGTCGCGCCGACGGCAGGATTGCCGAAGTGGCCTACCCGCCTGGCGCTGACGGCAAGGTGAAGACCCGCAGCTTCCGCTATGACGACAAAGGCGAGCTTTCCGAAGTCCGGGAGTCCGACGGCTCGAGGTGGACACGGCAGCCCGACGGCAAATTCCAGGTGAGATTGCCGGACGGCACGAAGGGGGCGGCGTTCGACAAAGTATCGCTGGACGACAAAGGCAACTTTGTCTATGAGTTCAAAGATCTGCAGCTCAAGTTCACACACAATGCCGACGGCACCAGCATGACCGAGGACGGCAAGGCGGGCACCGCCGTCAAATTCGACAGCAAGAGCCGTGCTGTCGAAACGACAGGCAAGATCGGCACGAGAAAGTTCGAATACAACGACAAGAACGAGCTGACCGCCATCACCCACCCTGACGGCACCAAGTACGTAAAGAACGGTCCGGACTCCTGGAAGGAGTTCGGAAAAGATGGCAAGGAAACCGGCAAAACATGGAAGGGTAAGGTCGAACCCGATATGATCGGCGGCTACTATTATCAGGAAGCCGGCAAGTCCGAGCGCATCCACGAATGGCCCGACGGCACCAAGTTTGTCGAGAAAGACGGTGCTTCGGTCGAGCTCGGCCCCGACCGAAAGGTGAAGTCGGTCACTCACCCGAACGGCCAATCGAGCGAGTTCAAGTACGGTGCCGACGGCAACCTCACCGAGGTGAAGGTGCCGGACGGAACGGTCTACAAGACCACGGACGGTAAGACCTGGACCAATTCGAAGACCGGCGAGTCATTCCAGGCCAAGGTCGAGGTCGTTCAGCCCGACGGCTGGTACAAGATAGAGAGAAACGGTAAGAAGACCACCATGTGGACTGACGGTTCCATCTCGCAGGAAGATCTGGCCACCAGGAAGTACTCGCTCTTGCTTCAAAACGGCACCACCAGGATCTTCAACGACGGTCAAACCGCCACGCCGGCGCGCGTCATCACGCCGCAGGGACGCCAGGTGGTGTTTGCCGCCGACGGCTCGGAATCGAGCTACGAGGTGAGAGGCGGGGACACGCTGGGCGAAATCGCGCGCGATCTGCTCATTGCCAACAACACGCTGGATCAGAACTACAAGCCCACGGACAAGGAAGTGGATGAGGCAATCGATCTGCTGGTCAAGACCAACAGCATCGCCAATCGCAACCGCATCGAGAGAGGGCAGAAGCTGACTATCCCGAAGCAGCTGGCCAGCTAGGGTTCCGGCGAGATGCAACAGGTGTGGGCCACGCCTGGCCCATACCCGGACTCTGCTTCGCCCGGCGTCATACGCTTCCTGCAGGTAGACCCGGGCGCCGCCAGTTCTGGTTTACGCAGAGACGCGGTTGCCGCCGCCTTCTTTGGCGCGTTGCAGAGCCAGCTTGGCGTTGCGCAGGATGGTTTCCGGGTTGAGGTCTTCCATGTCGAACGACGAGCAGCCACAGCTTATGGTAACGCGCGGACCCTTGCGCCCTGGTCCTTTTACGAAGCTCATCTGCTGCATCTCCAGCCTGATTTTCTCGGCCAGTATTTTGGCGCCGTTCAGGTCGGTGTTGGGCAGCACCAGAGCGAACTCGTCGCCGCCATAACGGGCAATCAGGTCGCTGGATCTCGTGAGGTTGAGCATTTTGTTGGCCATGCTCGAAAGCACCAGATCGCCTATCTCGTATCCGAACTCGTCGTTGATCCGCTTGAAGCCATCGATGTCCACGATGACCAGCCCGACCGGTGAACGCTGGCGGTACGAGAACAAGAGCTGCTGCTGGAGAAATCCCACCAGGAACTCGAGGTTATACAGCCCGGTGAGCGGATCGGTAGACGCCCGGTATTGCTCGCGCTGGTACAGCGATTCGATTTCCTGATTAGCTTGAAGCAGGCGCATCACCGGTTCCATGTATGTCTGAAGATGCGACATAACCGACCTGGACAGGTCATCCATGCCCTTCTTCTGGGTGGAGGCGAAGACAAGGCCTCCAAGCGTCGCCGTTTCACTCTTGACGGCTAGGATCTCCACGGTGGCAAGCGCCTTGCCTCCTTCTTCCTGGGGCGTGCCGCGCACGTCTGTTGCCAGCTCCTTGTGGATCTCGAACTGCTTCGAGAGCTTGGCGACCAGCTCGTCGAGCGACTTCTTGCTCACCGACTCGGAAACCTGGAATGCTGCCCAGGGATTGCTGGTACTGGCCATGATCAGGCCCAGGGCCGGCAAGTCGAAAAGCTGACCCAGTAAGGCAAAGTAGTTGTCGATGAATTTCTTCCTTGGTTCGATTACGCGGATCATGTTGCGCGTAATTCTTGCCACCAGACGCTCAGCCAGTAAATCACCGACCAACTGCCCGTAGCTCGCTACGAGGTCGGCGCTGGAGAAAGAGCCGGGCAGCACCCCCTGGCTCTTGACCTGCTCCAGGTTCCACCCCTGTTCTCTGGAGCGCGCCACCAGATCGTCGATGAGCGAAACAAGCTTGTCGCTCTTGCCCTTGAGATCCGCCAGCTTGAGAACGGAATCGGCCTGGGCAAGCAAGGACCAGAGGGCGTCGTGACCGTTGCCTTCTCCACTGACGAGGATCACCGGCAAGCTGGCAGTGCGATCGCTGGACTTGATCAAGCAGGAAAGCTGATAGCCGCTCAGGTCTGACAGCTTGGTGGCCGAGATGACCAGGTCTGCTCCCTGGGACCCCAGCTCATCGAGGGCGTCGAAGCCGCCGGAGCAGGTCGCTACCTCAAAGTCCCCCTTCTTCAGGGCTTCCTTGACGGCTTGCAAAGGGAAGTGCTCGTCTTCGACCAGAACAACTTTCTTATCAGTCATGCTCCTTCTCCCGGGTTGCGGGATGACCGGGCCCCATTTTACAGTTTTATTCGGTCGGCGATGGGCGCGCCGTGCCCGGCCATGCCTATCCTCCGGCGGCACATGACATCGCTTGTGCACCGGCTGTGTCGTGGCGCTAAAATCGACGATACATCGTGGATGCACGTGCAAGTCTCATGCGGATATGGGTATGTTAGTGATTGTCCGGTCAGGCAGCACTTGCTGGATGCCAGAATCGTGAACCCACCCGGAACCTCTGTGCTCCCGCGATACACTTTGCAGAAGGTCTTCTAAAGAGGCAACGAACTATGTCATGGCAACCACCCCCTCCCCCCAGACCGCCGCAGGCGCAGGCTCCACAACAGCTGAATTATTACCAGATATTACAGGTGGACGCTAACGCCGACCCAACCATCATCCGCTACGCCTACCGATTTCTGGCTGCAAAATTCCACCCGGACAACCAGGAGTCTGGAGACGCAGAGCGGTTCAAGGTCATTACCGAAGCGTGGAGAACCTTATCGGAGGCTCCCAAGAGAGCCGCTTACGATGCTCAAATAGGGGTGCAGAAAGCGACTGCTCAACCGGGTGGCCAAGCGGGGCAGGGAGGTCCTGCGGGGTTCACCACGCCGAAGCCTTCACTTTCGTGGAGCGAGGTGGAGCTGCGGCTGGGCGTGCTGCAGGTCTTGATGGAAGCGCGCCGGAAGCGCCCGCAAACCGGTGGTGCCTCGGCCAAAATGCTCATGGACTGCCTGAATTGCCAGATGGGGGACATCGAATACGTCCTCTGGTACCTGCGCGAGAAAGGCTACATCCAGCGCACCGAGGCGAACTTCATGATCACGGTGCAGGGTGTCGACTACCTCATAAACGAGCTTTCCCGCACGCAGCCGCTGGACGCCGGCGGCAAAGCGGCCCCGCTCAGCCAGGTCCAGCTTCCTGCCACACTCGGTTGACCGGCTGCCGGTGACCGCGGTCCAATGTCATTCAGTTGGACCTGTTATCGTCCTGCGGTTTATCGGC
>DATNRD010000322.1:0-16561 GCA_036703665.1 Candidatus Obscuribacterales bacterium | reverse complement strand
GGCCGACAAAGAGCTGGTCGCCAAAGCCGGCAAGGAGCTGGCCGGCTTTGGCTCGCTCCCGTCGGTCGCCGACAGCGAGAAGGAGCCGGCCGCAACGCGGTCGGCTCGAAACGCTCCGGAGCCGACCTAGGCAAAGTGCCGTCAGGATGCCGGGGCGGCTGCTTCGCGCTCGGGTGCCGGCGGTCCTGCCGCAGGTTCCGGTACAGCCCCTTCCGCCGGCTTTTCTTCCTCGACGGCAGCCGCACGCGGCGCCACCACCCGGACAAGGATATCGTCCGGGGGATTGAGGATTTTGACGGCCGGGGAGACCGGCAGCTCGGCGTAATGAATGCCTTGCTCGATCTCCTCGATGCGCGAGATGTCTACTTCAATGAAATCGGGAATGTCCTTGGGCAGGCACTCGATCGATACCTCCTGGTGCACCTCCAGGAGTTGACCGCCCTTTTGTACCGCAGGAGAAATCCCCACGAGCTTGATGGGCACCTGCACGGTAATCTTGCGGTCTGCCTGGACCCTGTAGAACTCGATGTTCAAGACTTCGTGCGTGGTGGCTTTGCGATGGACGTTGCGTATGAGCACGCCGAACTTTCCCAGTTTGCCGCCGTTTAGCTCGACAATGTGCGAGTAGGCCGCCGCCGGTAGCCTCGAGAATTCTTTGGCGCTTACCTGCACGCTTTGCGATGCCACGCCGCGGCCGTAAACCGTCGCGGGTATCTTGCCTTCTCTTCTCAGCCGGTTAGGCTTTTTCGGCTCGCGCTCCTCGAGCGTAAGCGTGATCTTCTCCATGACCCTTCCTCTAACTGTCTGTCTGTCTCAGGAATGTTGACCGAAGACATCTGGGGCGCAAGGATTCGAACCTCGGAATGCCTGGACCAAAACCAGGTGCCTTACCACTTGGCGACGCCCCAACACCAGTGTAAACTGCCATTCTATTCAGATATCTTATCGAGTGTCAATGATATGTTGGCGCGGGAAGCGGGCAGTTTGCCTTGCACCGGCTGGATCGCGCAGCCGGACCCCTGCCGACAGCTTTACAAAGAGGCTGCTGCTTGCCGAGACTACAGCCGACGATGGCGCACGGCAACGTGCCCGCCCTGGCGTAGACGCGTTCAAGAGCTTCGCAATTGAACACCCTGTTGGCAGAGCGCCCGCGCGAAGCGCAGGGATTCCGCCTGGTCGGCCTGCCCGCCCGCCATGTCGGCGATGGCGGCAATGCGCGCCTCGCCCTCCAGAGTTGCCACGCGCACGTGCGTTGCGCTGTCCGACTGTTCTTTGGTGACCTGAACATGGTTGGCGGCCAGCGAAGCGATCATCGGCTGGTGCGTTACGCAGAGAATCTGGTGCGAGCGGGCCAGCCGGGCCAGCTTTTCGCGTATGGATTGCAGGGCCCGTCCGGACACGCCGGTGTCTATCTCGTC
Organism: Candidatus Obscuribacterales bacterium; assembly: GCA_036703665.1. Lineage (GTDB taxonomy): Bacteria > Cyanobacteriota > Vampirovibrionia > Obscuribacterales > Obscuribacteraceae > DATNRD01. The sequence continues at coordinate 15,143 of DATNRD010000322.1, read as the reverse complement.
GAAAACCACGATGGGCACTCGGTCTGCCTGGGCAACAATCGATTTAATCGCCAGCATGACGCGCGACAGCTCACCGCCCGAGGCGATCTTGGCAAGCGGCGCCGGGGGCTGCCCCGGGTTGGGCGACAGGACGAACTCGATCCGATCGGCTCCATGCGGCCCGGGCTCGGTCTTGTCGAAATCTACGGCGAAGCAGCAGCGCTCCATGGCCAGGTCGGCCAGCTCGGCCTGCACGGCGCCAGCAAAGCTGGCAGCCAGTTTTTGCCGCCGGGACGACAGATCGGCAGCCAATTTGCCCAGCTCGGCGGTGGCGCCGGCAGACTCCGCCTCCAGCTGACCGGCAGCCTGTGCCATGTTTTCCAGACGGTCGATCTCCTGAGCGAGCTCGCTCTGCCTGGCAATGGCATCGGCAAGCCGCGGGCCGTACTTGCGCTTGACCGTGGCAAGCTGGGACAGTCTGGCCTTGAGGGAAACAAGCGTGTCCGGGTCGGAATCGAGGCTGTCGCGATAGCGACGCACCGCCCGCGACACGTCTTCTATGGATTGCTGTGCGGCCCGCAGTGCTTCCACGTGCGGCGCGAGCTGGGTATCCAGGCAAGCGGCAGTTTCCAGTGAGGAAAGGGCGGTCTCAAGCTGATCCAGGGCCGAAGCAGCGCCTGGCTCTTCCGCCCCGGTAAGAGCTGCGCACGCTGACAGCGCACATTCCTCCAGTTGTGCCACGTTATCCAGCACGCGGCACTGGGCTTCCACGCACTCGTCCTCATCCGGGTCCGTCAGCGCCGCATCCTCCAGCTCCCGCAGTTGAAAGCGCAGGAAATCCAGCTTGCGCAGCCGCTCCTCTTCGGATAGCTGCATCTCCTCGAGCTGGCGCCTGAGTTCCTTTGTCCTGGCGTAAAGCGTGCCGACTCTGCCGCGCAGCTTCTCGTGCGTCCGGTCGCCGAGGCCGTCCAGCATCTCCAGTTGAGACTGGCAGGAAAGCAAGGTGCGGGCCTCGTGCTGAGCGTGGAAAGAGATCAGCTTGTCACGCAGCTCCTGCAACAGGGCCACGTTGACCAGAGTTCCGTTTATGCGCGCGCGAGTGCCGGTTTTACTGATTTCGCGCGAAACCACCAGGGCAGCGAAGTCCTGGCTGCCGAGCTCCTTTTCCTTCAGCCAGCCGGCAATCTCCGGGTTTTCGGTAAAGGTGGCCTCGATCAGCGCGCGCTCGGCCCCTGCTCTTATCACTGAAGCTCCCGCTCTGCCGCCCAACACCGTATTGAGAGCGTCGATGATGATGGATTTGCCGGCGCCCGTTTCACCGGTCAGCACATTGAGCCCGGCGGCCCAGCGGACCTTCACGTGCTCGATCAAGGCGAAGTCTCTGATTTCCAGCTCTTCGAGCATGGCCCTGCCCTTGTGGAGACAGCCAATATGATAGCTCGACTTGCGGCACCTCAAGCCCCGTATATGCGCCCGGGCATGCCGGCATATGCGACGCCAGATAGAAAGATATACCCGCCGCCTGGCTTACGCCACCGGCGCAGGCGCCAGGGCGACTATGCTTATCTGGGCGGCAACCTGCTTGGCCAGCGACATGAATGCCTGCGAAACGGGGTGCTCAGGGTCGACGGCCGTCACCGGTTTGCCGGCATCGCCGCCTTCTCTCAATGCCGGGTCGATGGGAATCTCACCCAGGAACGGTACACCGCACTCTTCGGCCAGGCGCTTGCCGCCGCCATGGCTGAAGATGTCGGAGCTTTCATGGCAATGCGGACAAATGAAGTAGCTCATGTTCTCGACAAAACCGAGCACCGGCACCTGCATCTGCTGGAACATGGCCAGCCCCTTGCGACCGTCGAGCAGGGCCACGTCCTGCGGCGTAGTCACGATTACGCCGCCTGCCAGGCTGGTCGCCTGCACGAAGGTCAGCTGAGCGTCGCCGGTGCCGGGCGGCATGTCGACAATGAGGTAGTCCAGCTCGCCCCAGTCCACGTCCCGGAGAAACTGTCTGATGGCCTTGTCCAGCATCGGCCCGCGCCAGATGACAGGCGTGTCCTTGGCGACAAAGAATGCCATTGATATGCACTTCACGCCAAAGCTCTCAGCCGGGATGATCTTGTTGTCTTTTGCTTTTGGCTGATGCTCGGCCAGCCCGAGCATCAAGGGCACGTTGGGCCCGGTTATATCGGAGTCCAAAAGGCCTACTCTGGCGCCTAGCTGCGCCAGCGCCACCGCCAGGTTTACCGCCACCGTGGTCTTGCCTACGCCGCCCTTGCCCGAGGTTACGGCAATGATGTTCTTTATGCCCTCGATCGGTTCCCTTCCTGGAGCCCGCCGCTGCTGCGCCACAGCCGCGGTAGACTCCATGTCCACCTCCTTGACGCCGGGCAGCGACGCTATGGCCTCGCGGCACTGCTGCTCCAGTTTTTCCTTGACAGGACAGGCAGGGGTCGTCAGCGTCAGCTTGAAGTGGACCTTGGCGCCCTCGACGCGAATATCCGACACCATGCCCAGCGTAACTATATCGACATGGAGGTCCGGATCCATGACCTTGGAAAGCTCGGACTTGACCTGGTCCGGCGTTACGACGCCCCCGTTTTTCCTTTTGCCAAACACAACTCTACCTGAAAGTGGATGCCTGCCAGGGTTGTGATTTTAGCTGCTGGCAGGCTTGTTCTCCGCATCCCTAAGAAAAAAATCTCGTTCCGGCTTGTGACTCTACCTAATTGTAGACCTTATTGCCGCCGCCCTCTTCTCAAGCTTGTCGGCCTCTTGTAGGTCGCCGAGCTGGCGATAGAGCCCGGCCATGAGCGACAGGTTGGCAGCCACACTGGGGTGGTCGGGTCCGAGGGCCTTTTCCAGCGTCGCCTGGGCCCCACTGAAGAGTTGCTGGGCCTGCTTGTAATGCCCTGTCGCACGCAGCATGTCGGCCTGCTTCATGGTTGTGATGGCGACATCCGGATGGGACGGGCCGAGCTTCTTCTGCCTTATCGCCAGCGCACGCGCAAGGGCAGGACCGGCTACGCTGTACTTTTTCTGAGCCAGGTAGACGGATGCCAGACTGTCGAGCGTCGATGCCACGTCCGGATGCTCGGCGCCGAGGGTCTTAAGGCGTATGCTCAATGCCTCGTCCAGAAGCTTCTCTGCCTGCCGGTAATCACCCTGAGCAGCCTTCAGCTCCGCCAGCCCCTGCAGGCTCTTGGCGACGTGCGGGTGTTGCGGGGAGAGGACCTGCCTCCTTATGGCCATTGCCTGCCGGTAGAGCGGCTCGGCCTGCGCGTATCTGCCTTGATCGCGATATAGTCCGGCCAGATTGTTTAGATCCGTAGCCGTGTCAGGGTGTTCCATGCCGAGCAATTTCTGATCGATCGCCAGGGCCTTTTCGTAGTAAAGCTCAGAGTCTTTGTAGCGGCCCATATCCCGATAGAGCCCGCCGAGATTGTCCATCAGCACGGCTACGTCGGGATGCTCGGCACCGAGAGCCTTGATCCTTATTGCGAGCGCCTCCTTGTAGAGCGGCTCCGCCTGCCGATATTTGCCCTCGTCTCTGTACAGTTTCGCCAGCCCGCTCAGAAGCGCTGCCACATTCGGATCGTCCGGTCTTTTCACCTGCTTGTCCCAGATCTCCAGCGCGCGTTGATAGAGCGGCTCGGCTTCGGCATAGCGTCCCTGGTCCCGGTAGAGTGCCGCCAGGTTGTTCAAGCTCATTGGCAGAGCCATCAGGTAGTTAGGTGTAAAGCGCAGGGCCCCCGGGTTCTTCCTCAACGACTCCGCAATCGTGACGAGGTGGTTGTAGATTGGCTCTGCTTCGGCATAGCGCGCTTGTGTACGGTATAGCTCGGCCAGGTTGTTCAAGGCGTTGGCGTAGCGCGGGTCTGTCTGCCCGAAGTGCTCAGCCTGCTTGAGCGCCGCTTGGAATTTCTGCTCGGCTTCGCCATAGTGCCCTTGCTGATATGCCCGCTTCCCCTGCCCGATGTATGTGTAATAGGGGATGCTCTGCCAGGCAAGAAAGCCAGCCCAGGCAATGAATGCTGCCCAGATTGCGCGCCTGGCCCACCTGGCCCGCGGGTTGTCGAGAAGGTGTCTGCGCACGAAAAGCTGGGCGGCCCGCAGGCGTTGCCACAAGCTCCGGCAAGACAGCTTGTTTCTGCTGGAATCTTGCGAGGGGCCATCTGTCTGGCTGCCTCTGGCTGGTCCTTCCATACCTGGTGGTGGTGAATAGACTCCGAGCTGTTAGTTCCCGGCTCGAACCGCTCGAGCAACGGGGACACAACGAACCAGTAAGCAAATCGTAACGTTTCGGCCAGCACAGGTGATGGAGCCGGGAAACTGTCATCCTCTTACCAGCGGAGCGAGAGCGGTCCTGAGGGAGCACTTCGCATCCTCCAGCAGCCTGGCTTTCCATTCACAGCATCCGCTCAGGGCCGGCTGCGCGACCGAAGCAACCATTTCCTTGTGCCGACACGAGAGCCCCAGGATGACACTTTCGAGGCGGCAGAAACCGCACAGCAAATCTTTACGCGGCCGTCTGCATGTGGGAGGCAACAACCGTTTCCAGAGTCTTCCTGGCGCGGCAGGCGACGAACGGATTGTCATCGTGGCTCAGCATGCGCAGGATGTGCCACGGTGTCCTGGCATTCTCCGCGATACCGAAGCGAACGTCGGCGCACGCGTCCAGCGCCAGCATCTCGAGCACGGACAGTGGCGTGCTGGCATGCTCTGCCACCGTCATGCGAACCTCACAATCGCTGTCGGTGGCCAGGTCGATGAGGATGTTGTCCGGTGTTCTGGGATTTTCAGCTACACGCCTGCGTACCGCTTCGCATTCGTCGGTCGCCAGTTGCTGCAGCACCGCGATTGACACTGTCTCGCTGCCGGCGGTAATGTATCGCTCTTGCACAGGCAGCGATCGCAGGAAATCGGGCATCAAGCAGATGCTTTCCAGCATTATCAGGGGGGTCATGATGCTTTCTACCTCTACCTTTGGCTCGGGGACGGCTTCCTGACTTTCACTGTAGAAGCGCACCGTGAAGGATTCGTGAAGGTCCTGGCGTAACTGGGCGCCGGCTTCCAGCCGGCAAGATACAGGCAATCCCGGGCAAGCCAATGTCGCTATCTGGCCAGACCCAGCGTCAGCCGGAAGGATATGCTAGTGTCCTGGCCCGCGCAGCGGCAGCGTGACGGAGAACCTCGTGCCCTGCCCGACCTTGCTGTCGACCTCGATCTTGCCGTGATGCGCATCGACCACCGCCTTGACGATCGCCAGACCCAATCCCGATCCGCCGGCGGCTCGCGAGCGCGACTTTTCGACCCTGTAGAACCGGTCGAAGATGTGCGCTATGCTCTCTTCCGGAATACCTATTCCAGTATCGCGCACCTCCAGGCGCGCGTGGCGCCCCTCGTTGAACAGGCTGACCGTCACGCTGCCGCCGCTGTCCGTGTATCGGAGCGCATTGGACAGGAGGTTCGAGATCATCTTCTTGAGCGACTCGGGACTGCCGGACAGTATGCACTCCTGGACGTCGTCGGCCTGCAAAGCAATGTTCTTCTCTTTGAACAACTCCGAGAACTCCAGCACGGTTGATCTGACGAGTTCATGAAGATTGACCGCAACTGGCTGCCACAAAAGGCGGGGACTGGTTGTTTTGGCCAGCACCATAAGGTCGTTCACCAGGTTCGACATGCGCTCGGTGGATCTGGTTATCACCTCGGTCCGCTGGGGGTTCAGTCCGCGCTCCGCCAGCTCCTCGTCGAGTGCTTCCGCATTGGCCTGGATGATGCTGATTGGCGTGCCCAGTTCGTGCCCGGCATCTGCCATGAACTGGCGCAGCGTTCTCATCGCTTCCTCTACGGGGCGAACCGCGCGCTGGGCGAACAGATAACCGGAGGCACCGAGACCGACGATGAGAAGCGGTGCCGTCAGGCAGATGGCCAGCCCGAAGTGGCGAGTGGCATGGTCACGGCTCTTGGTCGGGTGCTCGAGCTGCAGGTAGCCGACCAGCACCCCGTCACGCACCAGGGGAACGGACAGCACTCTCATGGAGTAGGCAGCGGCCTTTTTTTCCGTGCGGCTGTCGGCCAGTCCCGGTATGCCTTCCGGTCCGTACTGCTCGAGCAGCACGCCGTCCCTGTCGTAGAGCTGCACCGTGGCCATGTTGTGTTCGATTTCCTTGCGCTTGCCGGCAGACAGCCCGGACAGGGTCGGAACGCCTGCCTGCACGGCCACGTTGGGCAGGGTGGCTGCCGCCAGTCCCTGCAACTCCTCGTCCAGCGCAGCTGTCATCCCCATGTGAAAGAACCACATTGCCAGCAGCGTCAGGAGGGCGAAAGTGGAGGCCGAAAGCAGCACGAAGAGCGTAGCCAGACGCAGTTTCAGACTGGCAAACATCAGGGCGCCTCAAGCTTGTAGCCGATACCATGCACGGTGCTAATCAGCGAAGGCTGCCCGGGCGTGTCGATTTTCTTGCGCAGCGTCTTGATGTGAGTGCGGATCGTGTCCGATAGCGCCATAGTGTCCGATTCCCAGACGCGCTCCATGAGCGCTTCGGCGCTGAAGACCTGGTTGGGATGGCGCATGAAGAACTCCAGCAGGCTGAACTCCTTGGGCAGCAGGTGGATCTCCTGTCCGTTCTTCGAGACCGTCCGCGCGATTGGATCAAGAGAGAGATCGCGTACCTGCAGGATCTTACCGGCCAGTCCCTGTGGTCGCCTGAGCAGCGCGCGCACCCGGGCGTGAAGCTCCTTGAGATGGAAGGGCTTGGTCAGGTAGTCGTCCGCGCCGGCGTCCAACCCCGCTTCCTTATCCTCGACCGCGGTGCGCGCGGTAAGCATCAGCACCGGCGTGGTACCGCCGGCGGAGCGAAAGCCGGCAAGCACGTCCTTGCCATTGAGTCCCGGAAGCATCCAGTCGAGGATGACAAGGTCGTACTTGTAGACTCTCAGGCGGTCCAGTGCTGCCGAGCCGTTGTCGACCACCTCGACGACGTGGTGCTGGCGTCCGAGCGAGTCGCTAATCGGCCCTGCCAGATCCAGCTCGTCTTCGACAATGAGAATCTTGGCCATAAAAGTTATTATAGACACTGGCCGACAAGCTGCTCCCGGCCCTTAGGATTCAAGCCACATGGACCCTGGGGCGGCGGGAGGGGTCGGGCTCGGCCTGGCGGAGCACTTCCCTGGTCATGGGAGCCGTTTCGCCTACCCCGAGAAACAGGAATCTCAATATGTACTTGAAGATGTTGCCCTCCGTCCAGGACAGGTATAGGTGAGGGATCTTGCCCGTGCTGTCGCGTACGGTCAAAAGAAGCGCGGCCAGGGCGTTGGGCACGGCGGGGCTTGTGCAGGTGAGGACCCGGAACTCGCCCTTGCGGATGCCGCTGACCTCGAGCACCTCGTCGGTAAACTCCGACGGATCGCCCAGATGAACCTCCAGGAATAAAATCTCGCCTTCAGGCATATTGTGGATCCGCCGGGCTTCCTTTTCCATTCTCGCGTAGTCATCGTGGCCGGGAGGATGGCCGATCAGGCGTAGCGTCTCGCCGCGGCATTCTGCCAGGAACTGCCTGGCGGTGTCGTCGAGTGCGACGTGCTTTATGCGCAGCTCCGTGGAGCGCCAGGCTCGTGAGATTAAAGAAACGACTATGATGGCGGCAATGAAAAAGGACGCTATGTGCAGCCCCTCCGGGCGCTCGATGCAGTTTGCCAACGTCGTATACGAAAATGCAAGGGTCACGAGCATGAAAGCGATGCGCTGCCACCACCCTTGCTGCCACGACGCCAAAAGAACGGCCAGCGAGGCCGAGGTTATGAGAACCAGGACTCCCGTGGCATAGGCACCGGCCTGGGCGTCCACGCTGGCTCTGAAAATGAGCGTCACGACGTAGGCTACGACAGTGAGGAATATGGCGTTCGGTCTGGCGGCACGTGCCCAGTCGGGAGCCATTCCGTAGCGGGGCAGATAACGCGGGACCAGGCTTAACAGCCCGGCCATGGCCGAGGCACCGGCGAACCAGAGGATGGCGATGGTGCTTATGTCGTAGACCGTGCCGAAGTTTTCTCCCAGGAACTTATGCGCCAGAAAGGCTATGGCACGCCCATTGGCCGGCTGTCCTTCGGCGAAGAGCTCGGCAGGGATGATGAGCGCGCATACGAATGAACTGCCGAGCAGGAACACGCTCATGATGACAGCGGCCGTGGACAGCAGATATTTTGTCTTGCGGATTCTTCCTGCCGGTGCCTCGGGTGTGTCGGCGGGATCGCCCTCTATCAACGGCATCACCGCTACGCCGGTTTCGAAGCCGGACAGCCCCAGTGCCAGCTTGGGAAACAGCAGCGCTGAAAGCCCGAGCACGGCCCAAACGGAGTGGGTCTGCGTAAGCCATCGTTGCCAGTTGCTGACTAGCTCGGGATTTTCTGCTATGTACCTGGCGCCTGCATAGATGACGACTGCATTGAGCGAAAGGTAAGTGACAACCAGTCCAACGGCAAGCCAGATAGCCTCGCGGAAGCCGGCCAGGAAGATGGCACCGAGCAGCGTGATGAGCAGCAGAGTGATGCTCATTCTGTCGAGCATAAGCGGGCGCGCATACGGATTCTCAACGATATGCTGAGCAGCGTCCGCGGCTGACAGGGTGATGGTGATGACGAAGTCCGTTGCGGCAAAGCCCAGCAACGTAAGCACCACCAGTTTTCCCTTCCAGCCCGGCAGCAGGCTCTCCAGCATGGCAATGCTGCCCTGTCCATGCGGGCTTGCCTCCGCCACCCGCGAGTAGATCGGCACGGCGCCGAACAGTGTAACGAAGACCAGAAACAGCGTCGCCACAGGAGAAAGCAGGCCCGCGGCCAGATAAGCGATTCCAGCCTGGTAACTGAGCGAAGAGAAGTAGTCGACGCCGGTCAGGCACATGACCTTGTACCAGGCATCCTGGACGTGCTGGCGAGGGGACTTGCGGGACGCTTCCTTCATGCCCTCGAAAAGCCATTTCTTGAAGCGGCGATCGAGTTCCGTCATCTGGTCCGCAGAATGGTAAGGAGAAGTTCCTCGAACGACTCCTTCTGCACGCTGATCGCCACCTTCACCTTGCGCCCTCCGAACAAGACGGTGGAGGTCCTTCCCTGACCCCTTCCCTGCGTGGTTATGTCCACCCGCATCTCCTTGAATGTGAACAGTGTTGGCTCGATAACGGCGGCTGCAGTGACTGTGTCCCAGAAGTAGTACTCGAAGCCCTTGACGAGCGACCAGAGCTTCATAGCAAGCATCGATGCCCTGCGGCTGTCCGATTGAGCGTCGAGCTTTTCGAGGAAGTCTTTGGTAACCGGGAGCTGATTGGTCACGTCGAGCGGAATGAGTTTGACCGGCACTCCGGAATCAAGGACTTTCTTGGCAGCCGGAGCATCCGCGTACATGTTCCATTCCGCGCTGCCGTCGCTGTTTTCCTGCTCCACGTTGCCGGCAGTGTTGATGGCACCGCCCATGATGACAAATTCTTCGATTTTCCCCTTAAGATCCGGATGCTCGTCGAGAATTCTGGCAACGTTTGTGAGGGGGCCGGTGGTCACTACCGTAACTGGCGCTCTCGAGTTGGTCAGGCAGTCCACCATGACCTGCTCGAGCTTGCGCGATCGCCCCTGCTGATATAGCTTCTTGAGGGCGTTTTCGCTGAACAGCGGCAGCTCGTTCATAATGTAGCTCTCGCGCCGCCAGTTATCCGGAAACGGGTTGGGAACAGGCTCTTCGCTGTAAGCGATCTCGGTGCCTTCCAGATCGAGATAGGTAGCCATCTTGAGGAGGGCTTCGAAGGATTGATCGGCGTAACAGTCCCCGTTGGTAATCGTTACAGCCTGCAAATCGATCTCTGGCGACAGCCAGAGCAGAATGCTGCTTAACAGATCGTCGACATGACCGTCGTTGTTGTGAATTACTGACTTGGGCATGGCTGACCTGGGACAAAGTTGCCAGGTGAGGACAGGTCCTGGGCAGGCAAACCTTAAGTTTACTTCTACATTGGCTGCTTTTCATTAGTTCGCCAGCCGGCACTTCACAAAGATGCAAAGGGGGCGCCCTCGACTAAAAAATCCACTGGGCGGCGAGGCTGTCCTGGGGTAGCTGGAAGAAGGAATTGCACCAGGTCCAGCCGGTCCTCGTGGTGCAACTGAACCGTGGTATTGATGATTTTGCCGGTCAGGTCCTGGTGCACCTCAAAGGCGAGGTGTTGCCAGCCGGGCAACAAAATTGTCATGCTCTGCCGTTGACAGGCCCTGTTCGATGGTCTCCTTCATCAACGCATCGTTAGAATCCAGCAATCCCAGCTCATCAATCCACAGCCCAGGGAAAATCCTTGATTGATAAATGCCGCTGGCATCAGGCATCAGTTCCTTGCCGCTCTGCAGGTCAAACCAGTAGATTTTCTTGGGCCAGAGGCAGACGACAGCCTATTCGACTATGCCAGCCAGCGCATAGCGCGCCTTTTTCAGATGCAGGTCGATTGCCCTGCTCGAGTACGCAACTTCCGCCACCATCTCTGGTGGCCCAGTGATGTACCCCTCTGGCGATACTGATGACTTACCGCCGCACTCTTGCGCAATTCTCAGAACACCATCGGGCTGCACCTCGTCTTCATCGCTCAAGATGACAGTGACGGCGACTCCAACCTTTGTACCTGGAGTTGCGACCGAGTATGACTTGAGCAAGTACCCCAGGTCGGCATGGCCGGTTCCGTGAAAGTTGCTGACCGGCGATGGCTCGAAGACAATTCCCCCGATCAGCTCGGCGCGGTAATCCTCCGGCATCTCGCAATAGAGGCGGTGAAATTCTGCCTGCCTCATGCAATCGCCGTTGTAGAGTCGGGCCCCATGCGGTTCTTCGACTCGCTTTGAAACCGTGGCCATGAACCGTCCTGCGTGAGTAGCTGGAACAATTATAGCATACATCCGTATGTGGGACCCGGGGGGAGTTCTTCCGCTAGCTGACAGGGTCCAGGTGGCGAGCCTGTACCCGATCCCGTGAACGGTGGTGATCAGGGAAGGCTGGTCCTTACTGTCAATCTTGCTTGGCAGCCTGGTGACAACCGCGTCGAAGTCATAAGACTGAAGCCGGCAGAGGGCTTCTTGACCGCTCGTTACATGCTCGACCAGGAATTGCTGAGACGTTGGAAGGATACGACATCGGGAGCGACACAGCAAATCGGAGGGTCTTGTACACTGCGAAGAGGCTCGCTCCGGACTGACGCGCAACCCCAGTGCTAGGTACGAAAACACGACTCACAAATGTATAATCCGAATGGGCAGCGGAAACGCCACGTTTGGGAGTTTTCAGACTTATGACTGGTAGTCCCCGCAGCAAGGCTGACAAACCATCGTACCTCTACCACGGGGCTCGCATGTCGCGTCAGGAATTTCACCGTGCATACGAACAGGCCCCACCAGAATACAGAGCGGAGCTCATCGCCGGCGTTGTTCATGAGCCCTCACCCGTGAGCTATTCTCATGGGACATTCGATAGCTTGCTGGGGACTATTATTGGTCTTTATGTGGGCAACACACCTGGTGTCTCCCAGGCCCATAACGCCAGCGTGTTCTTGAGCGACGAAGATGAGGTTCAACCCGATATCATGCTCTTGATTGAGCCCTCGTGTAAGGGCCAATCAAAAAGGACTGAGGATGATTATGTTGAGGGAGCACCAGAGCTGGTGGCGGAAATCGCTCTCAGCAGCCAGGCTATAGATTTAGGACTGAAGAAAAAACGCTATGCCATGTTTGGCGTACTTGAATACATTGTCGTGTGCGTGCGGCCGCGACGAATTCAATGGTTTGATCTGCCGTCCGGCCGAACGCTTGCGGCTGACAGCAACGGCATTCTCCAGTCGGTTGTCTTTCCCGGACTGTGGATCAATAGAAGGGCTTTGCTTGAGCTGGATTACCAGGGATGCATGCGCACCGTCGAGCAAGGATTGCAAACTAAAGCGCATGAGGAATTCGTTCTGAAACTGGCCAGCGCCTGAGAATAGTAATCAACAACGACAAGTGTATCACCAAACAAGCGCATCACATAAACGGTGTCACAGCGTACTTGTTAGGAGTGGTCCGGTCAATCATAGACTTGTTACGGAGTTGGAGTGCGCGCTGTTCAGCCGCTTGAGTCTTTCAGCCAGGCTCCCGGCTGGGAAAAAATGACGGGTGCGGCATTTTCAAAACGACAGGTTCAGGCGACCCGGGCAAAGTCCGGGGTGGCGTAGCGGGAACGATGTTGCTTGATCCCTTGTCGTTTGTAGAACTCCCAATGGTCATCGAAGTCTCCGCTTGATTGGAGCGAGCGGAGTTTGAGCACGGCTTCCGCGCTTTTGATTCCCCATCGTGCACCGGTGATGTCCATGCGATCTTTCGCCAAATGACGACACGCTCCTTCGATAACCCCAGTGGCGATCGGGAAGCCTTCGGACAAGCAGTGGTCGTATCGCAGCATAGGGTTGTACTTGAGTAGATAGTCAGCACAGGTATCCACTGGCTTCCGATCTGTGTCGGACAGTTTCCGCAGCGTGGCGCTGCGGCGCATTCCGGCGGCCACATCCTTGTTGCAAGGAGCCCTCCTTTTCCCACGTATGGGTTTTGATGCACCATACATGGTACCGGAGGGCTCCTCTTTTCGTGTCAAAATCCCGGGACTCACCACCAGTGCTGCATTATCGGTCGTTCCATTAAAGCCGCACCCAAATCCTATGATCTTCAGACCATTTGCGATGACCTCATTTCTTTAGACGATGCTTTCCTGGCTCGCTGCCTGCATCCGTGAGTAGCTGTAACGTGCGCGTCTTTATTGCTGCCGGCAGCCACATACCACTTACCATATTGAAATTCTTTGTCTGTGCCTACTTCGGCTCCGTACCAGCGAACTTCCCGCACTTTGACCACCCGGGTGCGCGGTCCTACCCGTATCCGTGGCAGCTTTGATGACTTGACGCGCAGGCCAGGGCCATAGCGCAGGCGCTTGCCGGTCCCGGCAACCTGCTGTTTGCGGGCACCAGGGCCGCCGCGGCGCTGCCTGCGCTCGCGCTCGTGCCAGAGGCTGTTAAAGAGCACGTTCATTCGTCTTGCTCGTCGCCTTCATCTTCTTCCGGCTGCCTGGATAGCCCTTCGCTTACGAGCTTCATGTAGTTATAGGCGTAACGCTTGCTCTCGTCCCAGAGCTTGTTCCATTCCTCGGCAGGCATTGCCTGGATCTCTGCCGGCAGGGACTCGGTCAGCATTGTGCCCGTCAGGTGAATGTTCTGCCCCACGGAAAATGTCAGGTCGCGCAGCGCCCGCAGCACCTGCTCGCGCAGGAGCTTCACTTCCTCGGCCACCGGCCCGTCCTGTTCCGCCTGCCGGTCTCGGTGGATAATCCTGTCGTGCTCCGTGAGGTAGTGCAGGATGGCGTCGCGCATCAGGTCAGCTTTGGTTACCTTCTTGGCCTTGGCCAGCTGCTCTATGCGCAGGTAATCTTTCGGCTCAAAGGCAAGCGTCACGTACTTGCGGTTGCGCGAACCCTTCGGCATCGTGTGTTACCCATAAAGCCCACCCTATGACGAGTATAGCCATTTGTGGGAGCGTCAAAGAAAAGTTGTGTTGCCCAAAAGCCTCACTGCATGGCGCATTCAGGGATTTGTGGGGTCCCTCTTTGTCCTGACTCCGCTCCGGCTCCGGTCCGCGCCGGTGCCCCCGCCGCGACCCCTTCGGCGCATTGCCCATGCGCCGGTGGTAAGCGGTAGCTGTGTGCGGTCATACAAAAAATGCCGCGCAGCGTACCTTAGTCGATCATCGCAGCAGCCAAAAAAACCCGGGGCGCAAAGGCCCCGGGCGGGCGGCGAGCCTACGCCCGGGCATCGGTGCGGTCATACAAACAATTCCGCGCAGCGGTACCTCTTGGGCGTGCTGAATGCGACGATCTGGTGGCGCCGTGGCAGTTGGCGCCGCCACGACACCGACTGCCGCCTGATCGGCGTTTAACAAGTTGCTACTTCATCGGGAACACCGGTAGCCCCCTGGGGGTTCGGGGGTGCATGCCATGCTGCTGCGCTGGTCCCTGCAGTCGCCCTACATTTTCTTCTTGGTGTGCTCGACCGGGGCAAGGCGGGACAGGAGTTCTGCGTTCTGGGTCTTTAGCGCCTCCAGTTGGCCGCGCAGCTCGGCTGCTTCCTTGATCAGCATCTCTCGCTCCTTGCGCGTGGCTTCCTGCTCGGAGTGATGGTGCGTGCGCTCAGCCTCGCCCTCTTTATGCAAGCGCTCGAGCTCGGCCTGCTGCGATTTCACTTGCTGGCGCAGCTCGTCGCCAGCGGCCCTCAAGCCGGCTGCCTCACGCCTAGCCTCGGATAATTGTTCCTCCAGCTCCAGGACCCTCGCCTTTAGCGTCTCGATTTGTGCTGAGTCATGCTCGGCCTGGGCCTCAAGTTTCTGAATACCTTCCAGAGCTTCCTCGAATTTCTTCTGTGCCGCCTTCACTTCGGCCTCTGCCTTCTCCTTCACGGCCGCTGTTTCTCTGGCCGCCTCCGATGCCGCTACTCGCCAGGCGCTGGCAAAGGCGGTCTGCACCGCGTCCGGGATCTCGGCGCTGCCGGATGCCTGTGGGGCCTTGGGGCGCCCGGCTTCCCACTCCGCCAGGTACTTGTAAATCGTGGTCAGGCTACCGCCGCCCAGGGCATTGAGCAGCGCCAGGGCGGTGACGTCCTTCCCTGCGCCCGCCATCCTGTCTGCCGCTTCAAACAGCTCCTCTCGATCAATCACTGCCCTGCGTGCCATAGTCGTGCCCTCCCCTAGTCGTTTCGTCGACTATACCGTATTATTATTACTATTATTCTTCTTGTTGAAAGGGGCGCGGCTTTGCTTCCGGCAGTCCAGTTTCCCGGCCGGGCGGACCGTGGCTGGATACCCCGGCGGTGCCACCGGTAGCCGCCGGGGTCCGCGCCGCCTGGATACCCGCGTAATAACATTACAGGCGCCTTTTGGCCGCACCCTATACTGGGTTACATGCGAAGGTGTCTGATTGCTCTTCTTCTGCTTGTGATGGTCGGCCTTTTCCCTTGCGCCGCCAAGGAAAAGGCCCCACTGAAAGTCATCGCCCCCAATCTCGTGGTTGAGTCGTTTGAATTTGGGAAATTTCCGCTTCTGTTGAATTTTGAGTGGGTGATACCGGAGGC
>DATNRD010000321.1:0-6468 GCA_036703665.1 Candidatus Obscuribacterales bacterium | reverse complement strand
AAACCGCCGGAGCTGTCTTTGAATATGTAACCGTCCGTGGTGCCAGGCGAAAAGGACATCTGCCCCAGGATTGTATTCAATGCGCTAGCGGGAATGTCCGGGTCGATCTCCCAGATTCGTTGCAAGATGCGGCTCTTGATGGCGGAGAGGGCGGGATCGTCGATGTAGTCCGACAACCTAATGCTTTGACCATCCGGGCTTGCGTGAATACGGATGAAGCCCCGAGTTATGGCGGCAGCGACGCCCTTGTCGGTCGCCTCCGCGGTAGCGTATGCCTTGAACGCTAATGTCTGGGAGCTGAGCCGCTCGGTGACGGTTCCGCCCGCCGACCAGGCATTGGGCACGAGCTTGTTAACGAACTGCGCATATGGGTTGGGACCACCGCCGATGCCTGACGGAATTGGAGGCACCTGGCTGGCGACGAATTCGGCTTCGTCGACGAGGTTGGGTTTGAGCAGCGGCCTGAGTGGGACAAAATACGCGCTGTCTGCAATGGGATCGCCCATCATGTTTGTATTGGTGAAGAAAAATATGTAGCCGGTGATGAAGTTCCGCATTTTCCCTGCTACTTTCAATTTCGTTCTGGGTATATCGGCTGCTTGCAACGGGCTGTCCGCCGGAAGCTGGTTCTCCTCCAGAAAGACGTTACTTGCCTCGTAGCGATTGGCGAAAGCAAATTTCCAGGGATAGAGCGGCGTTATCGTGGTTGAAAGGCCGAGCATGCGCAGGGAGTTAGCCGATGCCACCTGGCGGAAGGTGTCGGGAAAGTGGTTCTCCGGATGTTGCAGCTGTTCGCCGAGAGCCTCGCTTACCAGAAAAGCGGCTTTCTTGATCTGCCTGGCATGCTCCCTGGCGCCGTTTGTAGGGCTGTAGGGCCACGAATACGGCCCGCCTTCTCCGAAATTCGCTCCAGCTGTGCCTTCGTTTACCA
Source organism: Candidatus Obscuribacterales bacterium (assembly GCA_036703665.1). Lineage (GTDB taxonomy): Bacteria > Cyanobacteriota > Vampirovibrionia > Obscuribacterales > Obscuribacteraceae > DATNRD01. The sequence continues at coordinate 5,537 of DATNRD010000321.1, read as the reverse complement.
TGGCTCCGTAGTTCATCTCCACGAGAAGAGCCTGCGCCATCACCCGGTTCACGTTGTAAAGGTTGATCTTGCCGCCCGGGTCCGCCACCGCCTCAAAGGCCGCCTGGCACCATATGCCATCGCCGCCGTTGGGACTGGACAGATTGAGTTGAACATAGGGGAACGAGAGTGCTTTCCTGGCAGCGGCGAGCGTGCCGGCGTCCACCGCGTGGCGAAATTCCTTTGCTCCGCCCATGACCATGGACATGAGCACGTAGGCGATCCCTATGGTGGCGAGCAAGATTGCGCACGCGACGGTAAGGGCAAGTGTCGCGCCTCGTCTGGTTCGCCGGGAGGGATGCATGCCGCCTCCTCACCTGTGCAGCCTGGGGTTGAACGGCGTCGAGACGAGACCCTGTTACCCCCCAAGAAGGGCTCCGCATTTCTTTGGAGCAAGATTAGCACTGTCTAAGATCTTAACAAAGGGCATGAGAGTGTCAAGTTTGTGTGACAAGGCTGCCGATTCGCACGGTTACTTGCCGTGATTCGGTGATGGCGGTGCCTCCTGTTCGCCTGTCGGGATTCTAAACCAGAACTGGCTTCCCTTTCCTACCTCGCTGTCAACGCCTATTGTCCCCCTGTGGGCTTCCACTATGTCCTTGCAGATGGCCAGTCCGAGACCGGCACCGGTGCGCTTGCTTTCTTTCGCCTGAGCAGCCTGCTTGAAGCGATCGAAAATCCGTTGCCTGGCTTCGTTTGGGATGCCGGGACCCTGGTCGATTACGCGAACCTCCAGCCAGCCGTCGGCGTCAGTCACGGTGACGGCAATCTTGCCTCCCTCCGGAGAGAACCGTATTGCATTGGCGAGGAGGTTTACGAGCACCTGAACCAGCCGGTCGCCGTCGGCAAAGATGTGCAAGTCTGAATCCGCTATCTCAATGGCGATCTTCTTCAGGTCCGCCATGCCGCGCACCGCCTGAAAGGACTGCTCGAGCACATACGCAATCGGAACCAGGTCGAAGTGCATTGCCATCTTGCCCGATTCAAGGCGCTCGACGTCCAGAAGGTCGTTTATCAGCTTGATCAGGCGCTGCAGCTCTTGATCGACTGCTTCCAGGCCGGACCGGGATTTCGGCAACAGCTGATCGCCGTATGCGCCGCGGCTTATCAGGTTGAGCAGCCCCTGCATGGATGTCAGCGGCGTTCTTATGTCATGGGTGATCATGGCCGTGAACTCCCGTTTCATCCGGTTCGCGGATTCGACGTCTGCGGCCATCTCGTGGAAGAATTTGTCTAGCTCGGCGAGCTCGTCTCCGCCTTCCAGCATGGGCAGCAACGGCTGGCCGAGCCCGAACCGTTTCGTATTGCTGATCAGCACCTTGAGCCGTTGCAGGGTGCTTTTGTTGAACGCCAGGGCGAGCCCGATGGCAATGAGGATGTTGGCCACGACAACCACCAGGAGAATATCTTTCAGGCGCTGCCGAAATTGTCTCTGGTCCGGCGCTTCCACCTTGCGATAGCGCCCGATCAGCTCCTCGATCTCCCAGGATAAGCGAGTGCCCATGTCGCGGAACCGGGTGGAATATCTAAAACGCTGTTCCTGGTCGGCGGGATTCATGGCCTTGCGCTCGGTCTCGATTACCGTGATCATCCGGCCGACGGTGTGCTTGATGCGCTCCAATTCTTTCCTTTGCCTGGGGTCGTCGCCGATCAGTCCGTCCAGAGCGGTGATATCGGATTTGATGGCACGTACGTTCGTGTCGTACTCCTGGCGCAATCGCTCGTTGTTCGTCAGGCGGTAGACCCAGAAGACGTTATCGGCCTTGATCAACTTCGGCACCAGGTCGGTGTGAGCGATCATTTCTTTGGCATGCTCGGCTCTCTGGAAGTCGATCTCAGCCGTGTACAAAGCATGGTACAGGACGCCGATAAAGAAGAGTTGGAACCCCAGCGGCACGGCCGCCAGTATAAGCCCCTGGTGTACCAGCTTCAGACCGACACGCATGTTTCACACTGCCGATCGTCTCGCTGGCTTAGTCGACGGCTGCACCACCGGTGCACCGACTGTGCGCTGCGCGCGGCCTCTTTCGATTGCGCCGCGCGATCGTTCGGTGACAGGAAAGGCACGTGAATCAGGCCTCCAGCTTATACCCTACGCCGTGTACTGTTTCTATCGGACTGCGGTTGCCCCCCGCCGACAGTTTCTTTCTAAGGGTGTACATGTGCGTGCGAACCGTATTTGGTGACGCCTCAGATTCCGAGAGCCACACGGCATCCAGCAGCGCCTCGCTGCTGAATATTTGATTCGGGTGGCGCATCAAGAACTCCAGAAGCGCGAATTCCTTTGGCAGGAGCTGGACCGGCTGACCGTTGTTGGTTACCTCGTGACCTTCCGGATCAAGCACCAGAACCCCGACCTTCAATGTGTTGGCGACCTGGACGGTTTGCCGCCGCAAAAGGGCCCGCAGGCGTGCGGACAGCTCCTGGAAGTGAAACGGCTTGGTGACGTAGTCGTCGGCTCCGGTATCAAGGGCCGTGGCCTTGTCGGGGATGTCGGATACGCCGGTGAGCATGAGAATCGGCGTTGCGATGCCATGGCTTCTGGCCTGACGGCAGACCTCGAGCCCGCTCAAGCTCGGGAGGTTCCAGTCGAGAATAATGAGGTCGTACTTGTAGGCCCTGAGGTAGTTCAGGGCATCCCTGCCGTCGCCCACGATCTCCGCTTGATGATGCTCCAGCTCCAGCCATTCGCGCAACCGCGCGGACAGACTTGTATCATCCTCAACGACGAGTACCTTGGCCATGTTTTCAAGCTCGCAGGCGACACGGGCCACGCTTGCCCAGCAAGAAATATAACTCATTCCCGACCGGGGGCAACCGAGGTTCGTTGCGCAACCCGATGCCCAGCCGGTTAGGATTGGATCAGGAGTGGCTTGTGCTTTGCTTGAGCTATCCCGCTGCCATGAAACGCGATGAGGGGTCTTTGGCTCAGTGCCTGTTGGAAAGCAGGCAAGATCCGGCCCGCGCACTTGCAAGGATCGCCAGTCGGGATGACGTGCGCGTCCTTGCGTTGGGCGAAAACCATGTTTCCCTGAATCCCTACCGCCGGCTGGTCGCCAGCCTCCTGCCTGGGCTGGCCGAACGGGGCACCCGATGGCTGGCCCTGGAGCTTCCCCAGCAGTACCAGGAAGTTCTGGAGTCGTTCGGGCAGGGACACGTAGGTCGCGACGAGCTGGCCGAGCGCCTCTGTGATGCCGGTGCTTCGCTGTTTGTTCATCCGCCGCAGGCGGAACCGCCCGAACGTGCCGTTCCTTGCCGGTATTACTTCGATCTGCTTACGACCGCACGTGACTGCGGCTTAAGACTTGTCGCCGTGGACAAGGACCGCGGCAGGGGCAACGAGCTGTGGTACTCAAGGCGGTACGCTAATACGCCACGCGACGAGTTCATGGCGCAGCGCATCATCTCCTGCCTGGAGTCGGATGCTGGCGGCAAGCTCGTTTTCTGGGGCGGAAGCAATCACATCTACGTGCGCCCACACCCCTTGCAGTCCGGATGTTTGACCATGGGCGAGGCTTTAGCTGCGTATCTGGCGTTGCAGGGGCAGCGTGCCTATAGCGTGGCAACGGTCCTGCCGCTTGTGCCCGGGGCTCGATCGCCGGATCTCTCCTTTAAGCCGCTGCTTGCTCTGGCGCCGGACGTTCCCGAGCCGACGCTGATTCCGACGCGGTGCCATGAAGGGTTGAGCGAGCTGGTGTTGGGCTCCGAGCGGCGCTGCCCCTGGGGGAGTTGCGAGCCAGGCTGTCCGGGGCTGAAGCTGGGAGTCTGCCAGGCGGGCGCGGAAATGGCGCACCCGGTCAAGCTCGCCTACTGGGACGCTGTCATCGTCGATTCGCCTGATCGACGAAATGCCGCCTGACTTGCCGGGTGCAGGTTTGGCATTGCCTGGAGCAACGGCGCTGCAGTCAGATCAAGCCCCCTGGCGACGAGCGCACGTAACCCTGATTGCGCAAATTCCGGCATTCTATAAGCTTCCCGTACAAATTTATAGGCGAGCCAATCACCCGAATGTGGGATTGTCAGGCGAAAATTAAGATGTCAAGGAGCTGTGGGCGGCTCCCGTATCCGCAACCAGGGTACCGACTATTGGCTGTGAGTGACAACGGCGGTGCTGGCCATGGGCGGGGAGTGGGAGTTTTCAACAAGCGAAGAGGATGATTTTCCACGAGAGGAGGCTGCCGTCGACGAGCAGCCCTACGATCTCTCCTTTGCGTACAAGATCAAGTGGGAGCATCCGGACGAGGATTTGAAGGAGGCCGTCAAGGTTTTGCTGTGCGCCCAGTCCGGCGGGGAGGGTGTGCCGGCTGAAGCCGAGGCGGGGGTTGCGCATGGCCTGGGCGCCGAAGAAGCGCAACGAATTCGGTGGTTGCTCGTATCGAACCCCAACACACCGCCGCCCGTCCTCGATTATCTTGTCAACGAAGCATCACCGGCGCTCCTGGAAAGAATCGCCGAGCACCCGCGCACCAGGCCTGCCACCCTTGCCAGGCTGGCGTTCGACTTGAATCAGGATGTACGAGCGGCTGTGGCCGAGAACTTCAACTGTCCGGCTGAGACGCTCAGGATGCTGGCTCAAGACGAACACCCGGATGTACGCTACCGGGTGGCGGAAAGCTATCACGTGCCTGCTGAGGTTCTCGCGGAACTGGCCGAGGACGAAAACCCGTACGTGTCCTACCGCGCCAGGCAAACGCTGGCCCGGCTGCAGATGCCGCCGGCGGTCGAGCCGAGCTTCGCCGCCGAGTGGAACTGGCCACGCGACCGCAAGCGTGGCAGTTAGCGAGGGCCGCCCCGCAGCCGGGCGCGCAGCAGGCGATTGAGCTCGGCTTGAATGCCGCCTTCCAGCATGGCGGCGTTGGATCTGGCCGTGTTCTCCAGCTCGTCGCGCTCTTTGACGATCTGCTGGAGGTGCGATTTGAGAATGCGCATGTGCCAGCCGACCGGAAGCGACAGCAGATTGAATGGAAACGGCATCCATGGGAAAAACGGCGTAATGGGGAATGCCGGCAAATTCAAAAAGCGGGCCAGTCCCTCCAGGTTCCCCAGCACCGGAACCGCCTCATCGCAGCCGAGTGTGGCGACGGGAAACTGGGGAACATGCTCCTCCGTGGCGGGCAGCAACTTGGTCCAGTCGAATGGCTTGAGGCGGTAGCGCTCCGAGTAGGGCTTGCTCAGCCCCGGGGCCCCTTCAGGAAAGATCGCCACGAGATGTCCGGCAGCAAAAAGCCGTTTGGCATTGGTCGCCGACCAGGGCACGAAGCCCAGACCCAAAAGCAGCCGGTGCAAGCGCTCATCCTCGATCCAGTCCATGTCGGCCAGGATAGCCAGCCGCCGGGGATTTTTCTTGTCCTTCATGAGCGCATAAAGCAGCATCAGCCCCGGCCAGGGCAATGCGCCTCCCGCATTGCCGACAAGCAGTGCTGGACCGGCTTTGGGAAGGAATTCCAGACCGGCCAGCTCGACCTTCCACCAGTCTTCATAGAGGAAGGCGAGAATAG
>DATNRD010000320.1:0-6049 GCA_036703665.1 Candidatus Obscuribacterales bacterium | reverse complement strand
CAGGTGCTCTTCGAATTGGTCTTTGGGTGTCGAGAAGTGCAGCTCGTGAATGGTCCGCCCGTCACCGGCGGCGTCGATGAACAGTGAAAGGAAGCGGCGCCCTTGCTTCTGCTGCTCCCAGCGCACGCTCATCACCGGCTTGGTTCTTAAAGGGCCGATTTCAGCCGATTCAATCCGGTAATACGAATGATGCCCATCGAGGACGCGCAACGCGTCGGAGACCGGTCCCAATACCTCGGCCAGCTGGATCAGCTCCGTCTGGCTCAAGACGTGCGGCTGGTTGAGGACCGCCATGAAGAACTGCGCCGATTGCGCCGAGATGGGCTGCCCCCGATACCAGAAGTCCAGATTGACTGCCGGTGCCCAGCTGAGCTGGTACTGGCGGAAAATGCGCTGGTCGAACGCCAGCCCGCCGAAGATACCGCCATCGGTGCGCGCTTCTTTCCAGATGTCCAGCCGAATGAACTGAATCTCCGGAAAGGGTGGCTTGCCTGTCGTCAGCTCCGGCTTCGGGGGAGCCGCGCCGCTGGGGGCGGTGGCGCCCTGCCGGCTCTGCGGCAGCCAGGGCAGCTGCATGGCCCTGGTCAGGGTTTTCTTTATTTCGTTGAGCATGGCTTCCTTCCTGCTGGCGCTGCTTGGGCGGTGGCAACTTACCGGCAATGCGGGCGCTGCTGCTGCCTGTTAATGCAGACGAGCGCGCTGGCCAAATTAGAGGTTCCGGCACGAGTCGGAGTGCATATGACATCATGTTAGAGTGGCTATTGGTGAGTCTAGCAGGAAGTCGGCGTGAGCGGAGCAGAAATTAAAGCAGAGCCCGGCGCCCCGCTGGTGGCGGGCGCTCCCCTGGCGTGCACGGGTTGCGGCGCGCCGCTTTGTTTGCGCAAGCAGGTAATAAACTTGGCTGTCGGAAACGTTGAGCACATGTGGTGCCTGGCCTGCCTGGCTGCCGACGGCGGCCAGGCGCCTGCCCAGGTGCTAGCCGGGCTGAAGACGTACATCGAGGGTCGCCAGTGCTTTTTCAAGGAGTGGTCAAGGTACGAAACGGTAGAATTTTGCCCCGACCGGCAGGGGTGCTTTCCTGCCGTCTGTTTCGAGCCCAAGCGGTCCTAGAGAGCCCGAGCATGGATGAAATCGTTCACAGCCTGGATTTGCGCGGGGTCGCCTGCCCCATGAACTTTGTAAAGACAAAGCTGTTTCTCGACAAACTGCCTGCCGAAGCCAGGGTCGATGTGTTGCTCGATGCGGGGGAGCCGGTTGACAGCGTCACTCAGAGCTTGCAAGCGGAAGGACATCACATCGAGCGTACGGTCGCGGAGCCGGGCGGACACTACCGCATAAGCGTACGGAAAGGATGAAATGGCTTCTGTTGACAAAACTGCGAAAGTTTCGGACCATAACCGCTCGGTTCGAGAACCGCATGGGGTCATTTGATTTTGCTTCTGTTCCGGGAAGTCAAGGCGGGCGGTGCTTCCGCCCGGATCGGGCTTTACAGCTTCGCTATCGCGGCTGTCTGGGGCCTGGCGAGCCAGTACGCCCTGGCCGGCCGTTTTGACAGCTCCGTTATGGTGGCGCAGGGAGCCCCGCCAACGGTCAAGGACGTAGCGGGCGCCAGCCCGTCGCTCCTGCCGTCTGGCAGCCAGCCGTCAGGCGTACGCCAGCCCGGCCTGCCGGCAACAGCGGCATCCGCAGACGGTGCGGGCGCACAGCAAGAGCTGCAGGCAGCCCGTGCGCAGGTGCGAGCCAACCCCAGCGACGCCCGGTCACACTTTAGCCTGGCGGAGCTGCTCAGACGGGCGGGCAGGCACCGTGAGGCGGCTCAGGAGTATCTGGAAGTCGTTGACCTGGAGCCGGCCAATTACTACGCCTATCACATGCTCTCGGCCGTCAACGCCGATCCTGCTCAGATAGAGGAAGGAATTACCAGGCTCGAGAGGCTGAAAGAGGAAAAGCCGACGGACCTCATGCTGCGCGTTGCTCTTTCGGAGCTGCTCGAGAAGCGAGGACACTACTACCAGGCTGCCCGACAGCTCGTGGATCTCGTTTATCAGAACGCGGTGCCGGAGAAATACCACCAGAAGATCAACGCCAGAATCCACTATCTGCTCAGTAAGGCAAAGGATGCCCAGAGCAAGGTGAACAGCTACATTGCCGAGGACGAGCTCGATTCCTCCCCGCCGCCGTTGCCCGAGTCCAGCCTGAGGAAGGACCTGACGGTCTCCAAACTCAAGGAGCCCAGGGTCATGAAGGGCGCCGGCAATGCACCGCTGCTGCCGTGAAGATATCCATCAACAGGGACAGTACGGTACCTATTCGTGATCAGCTCATCGAGCAGATCGGGCTGCAGATTGCCTCCGGGTCGCTGCGGCCCGAGGAGAAGCTGCCCAGCGTGCGCGCGCTGGCAGGCAGGCTGGGGATTCACTACAACACAGTAAGCTCGGCCTACAACCACCTGGCCGAGGTCGGCCTGCTCGAAGTCAGGCAGGGAAGCGGCGTGCGCGTGGCCGGCAGGCCGCGCCGGCGCGAGCTGGAACTGCGTGGGGTGAGCCTCGAGGAGCTTGTCAAAGGCTTTCTGGCCATGGTCGCCGAGCAGGGCTACTCGCGTGGCGAAGTAGCCGCTTGCCTTGACAAAGCCGTCAATCAGCCGCCCGTAAAGCGCATACTGGTGGCCGATCGCAATGCCGATTTTCACCCATTGCTTATAGCTGAGCTGCAGCCACATTTGGATCTGCCGGTCGAGCCGGTTACGGTCGAGGAGCTGGCTACAAATCCTGGTTTGCTCACCGGATCGCTGGTGGTGACAAGCCTGTATCACGTTTTTTCCCTGCGCGATCTGGAGGTTGATCCGACGCGCCTGGTGGTTTGCAATGTCGAGCCGGGACGCACCGAGATCGAGGCGGTTTCCAGGCTGCCGGCAGGCAGCCTGGTGGTCTTGGTTTCCGTCAGCCCGACGCTTCTTAAGATGGCTACCAATGTAATGGCCGCGGTGCGCGGAAGCGATCTGGCCTTCCGCACGGTCTTGCTGGAGGAACGAACCGAGCTCGAGTACACCATGCAGTACGCGGATCTGGTGATCTGCGACGAGCCCAGCAAGCAGGCGACGACGAAACTGTCCCGGCGAGCGCCCGTCCAGGTTTTTCAGCTGTATTCCGATTCAACTGTCGAGCTCATCCGCCAGCGCCTGGCGCGGTGGGGTTGATTGCCGCCGCCAGTGGCACTGGTTGAGCCATATCTTTTGCCCTGGCAGTGCCGGCGTTCGGGAAGGACCGAAGAACCAGAGCACGGTATATTCGTGAGTGAGTGCCATTGTGCTGCCGCCAGCTGCTATGCTGAACGATTGTGCGCCCGCTTTCGATCGTGCCCGACAGAGCCGGCGCCTCTGATGAAGGGTGAGCCGCCCGCGGCGCGAGACCTGGCTCCGGAGGAAAAATGGCAAAGATCGGTTATCTCTGTCTGTCGGCGCTGATCTGCGTGGGTGCCGCTGGCTGCTCGAGCAACTTAAGCGTGCGCAGTGGAGGGCTCTCCGATGTCAAAATTGGAAAGCTTGCGTCGCCGACCCAGCCGGCAGCGGGCGTTGCGCAGCTTGTCGAGCCGATTGACATGGAGGCGGAGGAGGTTGTCTCGAAGGGCTGTGTGGAAGCCTGGCGCAAGGCCGTCGCGGGAGACCAAGCCGGTGCCATGCGACAGCTCGAGGACCTGAACGAGCGATATCCCAAGGTTGTCACCATACAGTTCATGATGGGGCAGGTGCTTGAAAGAGGCGGCAAGAAGCAGGAGGCGGTCAAGCATTATCGAGCCGCGGTCAAGGACTCGCGCTTCAACATGATGTACCTGTTCAAGCTTGCCGAGTCGCTGCGCACCACCGGCGATGCTAAAGGCGCTGCCCAGAACTACAGAGAGCTGCTCGCCGTCAACCCCGACTTCGCTCCAGCCCGGCTTGGTCTTGCTCGGGCGCTGTTCATGCTCGACAAGGATTCCTCCGAAGCTCGCCAGGAAGCCGAGCGTGCCCTGGCCCTGGATCCCAGCAGCAAGGAGACGCGCGAATTCATGGCCGAACTGGCTGCCGTGAGGCACTGATGGAAGTCCAGCGGCCCAGGCTGTCGGGGACCGTTTGACGGCCGGAACACGCGACGGGCGACCGATTTTTCGAACATATTCAGCGTCAGCCGGTAGACATCTGCGATCAGCACAGCCGATGCGCTTCGCGCATCGTGCCTACTTGGCGCGCTAGCGCGCAGGGCGGGCGGGACGCCCAATACCGTTAACTTAACCTGGGGGCGCGGGCAATGCGGATGTCAGCGCTCCGTCGCCTTCGTCCCTCGGCGGCTACGCCGCCTTGCTCCGTCGCTTCGCGACTGCGCAATGCTTTTATGCTCCGGCGGCTCGCCAGTCTCGCCACCTGCGCTACGCGCGTCAATACGCTCGGCGGCCACCGCCTCCTCGGCGCTGTTGCCTCGCTTTACGTCGCTTCAACGAACAGGCGGGACGCCTGCGCTCCCAGGGGATTCGCCTACGCACTTCACTGAACATGTACGATTTGTCTGCCTGTGTCGTGACAACTTGGACCTGCTCTGCTGTAAGGTGCACCTGCCCGACACTGAAAGCCCGCGCCGCCCGTCCTGGCTTCCCCGAGTCCAGGACAGTGCGCAGGTAACTGTCGTAAAATAAGCCGCAGGGGCAGTGTAGTCCCGTTCGGGGGTTAGCCTGCCTGCCATTGGCAATGTGAGCTGGTTCCCGGCGCCTCCGGTACCGGGCGAGGGTAGGGAGATGGTCAAAGAGAAGGGTCAAGTGGCAACCCAGCCGCAGGCGGTCGCGGAGATAGAGGTCGACGGTTTCGACCACATTGAGTTTTACGTCGGCAACGCCCTGCAAGCATGCTACTACTATAATCGCGGGTTCGGCTTTGACGTGATCGGCTACCGCGGGCTGGAAACCGGCGAGCGGGACACCACCTCCTACGTTCTGCGGCAGAACAACGTCACGCTGGTACTCACCAGTGCGCAGAGGCCGGATCACCCGGTTGCCGAGCATGTTCATCTGCACGGCGACGGCGTCAAGAATATCGGCTTGAAAGTGCGCGACGCCCGCAAGGCTTACGAAACAGCCGTTTCAAGAGGCGCCAGGAGCGTCAGTGAACCAAAGACTGTCGTGGACGAAGACGGGACCTTTGTCTCGGCAGCGGTACACACGTACGGCGATACCATCCACACTTTCATAGAGAGACAGAACTACCAGGGAGCATTCGCGCCGGGGTTCAAACCCAAGAAGAAGCGCACGGAAGGCATCGGACTGCTCTACGTGGATCATGTGGTGGGCAACGTGGAAGTAGGACGGATGGAGCACTGGGTGGAGTTCTACCAGAAGGTGTTCGGTTTCTACGTCTACCAGTATTTTGACGCCAAGGACATAAGCACGCAGTATTCGGCACTTGTGTCCAAGGTGATGGCAAACAAGAGCGGCACCATAAAGCTGCCGCTGAACGAACCGGCAGAAGGGCTGCGCAGGTCTCAGATCCAGGAGTACCTCGACTATTACCTGGCTCCGGGCGTTCAGCACATTGCCATCGGAACGAAGGACATCATCGCTACCGTATCGGAGCTGCGCGAGCGCGGCATCAAATTCCTCACCGTTCCGCGGTCGTATTACGACGCGCTGCCCGAGCGGGTCGGGAAGATCGACGAAGACATCGAAGAACTAGCCAAACTCGGCATACTCGTCGACCGGGAGTCGGAAGGCTACCTGCTGCAAATTTTCACCAAGCCGGTGGAAGATCGTCCCACGCTGTTTTTCGAGGTGATTCAGCGCAAGGGCGCTAAGGGATTCGGAAAAGGCAACTTCAAGGCGCTTTTCGAGTCAATCGAGCGCGAGCAAGCCATGCGCGGCAATCTGTAGGGTCGCGTCGCGGCCACATTGCGCGTGAGGCGAGGTCGTGCCTGCCGCGTTATGCTGCCAATGATATGGAATTTCATTAAAATCCATGCCGTGCAGAGCATATTTTCGGCGCAGGTCTCTGGTTTTATGCTTTGGGGAACCACCCCCATGCTCGTCTGGG
>DATNRD010000319.1:0-10407 GCA_036703665.1 Candidatus Obscuribacterales bacterium | reverse complement strand
ATTTTTTGTCCCGGCTTTTGCGGGTTATTGGTTTCACGGGCCTGGCGCTCGCGGCGCTCGAACGTTCCGAAACCCACCAGGGTGACGCGGTCGCCTTTGGTCACTACGTCGGTGACTACCTCGGTGAATGCCGCCAGCATTTCTTCGACGGCCTTCTTGGTGTTGTTTGTGCGTGCGGCTATTTCTGCAGCGAGTTCTGCTTTGTTCACTGAGATTCCTCCTGTTCCCGTCTGGGCTTAGTAAACCACGTAAATCGCAAGGATACAGCACCGCCGAACGCGAAACAAGATACCACGCATAAAAATCTGGCCCTTGATAATCCAGGCCGCCAGCCAATCCAGCGGGTCGCACGCGATCTTGCGGCGCTGCGGGCGCCGCTGGCTGCTTATGCCCTGTCGGGAAAACGATTGCAGGAGATCTGGTGCCATCGGAGCGCTGTACTTTATCATGGAAGTAGCAGCAGCGATACAGCTAAGAAAAGGTTGCTCCAGGCACAACCAATCTTGATATCCGTCCTCAGCACCACGGGGCCGGGGCGGCAAAATCTTTCACATTCCGGGTGAATTCCAGGTCAAACTGGGCACAAATATAGTACCGAAATTGGAGAAGACAAAATCTTTGCGGAAACAGGTAGCAGCTACTCCCACTATCAACTCCCGTAACGCAGCATTTGCAGCGGCCAATGCGGCGGAGGCAAAAAAGGGGCACGGCACGGTAGTTCTTGATGTTCGCGAGGTCACCTTACTGGCCGATTATTTCGTAATTACTGGAGGTGAAACGACAACCCAGGTCAAGGCTATCGTCGAGGGAGTCGACGAAACGTTGAGCAGGATTGGCTATGCGGCGCAAGGCGTGGAGGGTAGAAAAGAAGCACGATGGGTGTTGCTCGACTATGGGGACGTCATCGTCCACGTTCTCAATGACAAGGAGCGCAACTACTACAAGCTGGAGCAATTCTGGAATCAGGCGTTGATTGTCGATCGCAAGGAGTGGGTGGCTACAGACGGCAGGCAAGGCGCGGGATAACTCGAGGTCAGGAGGCGGTAACGGGTAACTATGAGCTTCAGAACAAGACTGCAAGCGTTTGTTGATAGTCGCCAGAAGATTCAAATCTGGTACGGGATGGGTTGCCACAACACCGTCACCGGGCGCGTTCTGTCCGTCGATCACGATCACATAGACGTGGAAGCGTATACCCACGAAAGCGACGGGCAGATTCACATCCGCCGCATTCTCATCCCGCTGCACCTTATCTTGCACATTGATATAACTACTGCCGACACTGAAGATGTCGACGATGAAACCGTGGCCAGCCTCGACCGCCGGGACGAGAAGGTCGGGCCGCCGCCGCTGTCGGTGGTGGATCTGCCCGAGCCGCCGCGCGGGTACGCGGTACGAGTGCTTTCGCAATTGAACGCCTCGTATTCCAACCGGTTCTCGCGTATGGCCGCCGGTCCGGGCGGCATGTATTTTTCCGTGGACGGCAGCGTGTGGTTTGTCGACCACACCGGGCAGCTTACCGAGTATGCCCGCATCAGGGGCAACAGCACGATTTCCGGACTGTGCTTCGACAGGAAGGGCGTGCTCTACGTGGCGACCATCCAGGGGACGGTGTACAAGATAGATCCCAACAAGAGCGGGCGCGTGCTTGCCCAGTTAGACGGCAGCCTTACAGGCGGAGGCACCTTCCTGGCCGACATCGTTATTGGCAGCCGGGACGAGGTTTATGTCTCCAATTTCCCGTCCAATACCGGCGGGGTGTTCAAGATCGACAGGCTGGGCGAGTACGAGGTGGTTATCGGCGGCCCGGGGCACGGAACGCAAGGGTTGCTTACCGATCAGGACGGCTTCCTCTGGGGACTGGAGCATGCCACTGGCGCAGCCGTGAAGCGCACGCTCGATGGGCGCGAGGTAGCGCGCCTGGTGGTGGCCGAGCCGGAAAGCTTCAATTTTGCTGATGGCTACGACGGCAACCTGGCCATGGACAGCCTCGGACGTCTCTATGTAACAGCCGGCCGGGCCGGCTGCGTCTATCGCGTCAACCGCGACGGCAAATCAGAGGTCTTCCTGAGTGGGCTCATCAACCCGACCGGCATAGCCTTCAGCCCGGACGGCAGCCTGTTCGTGCTGGAGGCCGGACGCTCTCGCGTGCTCAGGATCGTCGCTCTCGATAAAGCAGACAGGACTGCCTCGGCTACCGCTTTGAGCTGACCAGCGGCGTCGGTGCCTCTTGCTCGCGGTAAAGGCCCTCGATCAGGTCTTTGTAGTGCTGGGCGACGATGCTGCGCTTTATCTTGAGCGTTGCTGTAAGCTCGCCTTTCTCGATGGACAGCTCCGCCGGCAAAACGGCAAAGTTGCGCACCTTTTCGTGATCGGCCAGGTCGCGCCCTTTCTCATTGAGTTCCCGCCGCAGGAAGGACATCAGCTCGGCCGATGAAGCCAGTTGGGCGAAGTCCTGCTGCGGCCAGGAGCGCTCGCGGGCAAACTCGAGGGCGGCCTGCTCGTCCAGCGTCAAAAGCGCAACCAGGTGCTTTCTCTTGTCACCGAAGACGATTGCTTGACTGACAAGCGGGAGGGTCTTAAGCACCGCTTCCACCCTTTGCGGGGCGACATTCTTGCCGGCCGAGTTGACGATGATGTCTTTCTTGCGGTCGGTAATCGTCAGGTACCCGTCGGCATCGAGCACGCCTATGTCGCCGGTGCGGAACCAGCCGTCCTCGAAAACCTCTGCGGTTGCTTGTTCGTCCTTGAAATAGCCCCCAAATACCGTCGGGCCCTTCACCAGTATCTCGCCGTCCGCGGCGATTTTGAGCGACACGGAGGGCAAAGCCGATCCGACGGTGCCGGGCTTGATCTTGTTTATGCGGTTGACGGTAAGCGGTGCTGCCGTTTCTGTCAGCCCGTAGCCTTCCAGGGTGGTGATGCCGATGGCGTTGAAAAAGAGGATTACCTCGGGCGTGGCCGGTGCTCCGCCGCAGACAATCAGGCGTAGATTTTTGCCGATGCGGGCCCTCAATTTGCGGAATACCAGGCGTTCGGCCAGCCAGTGCTTGGCCACGAGGCCGGGGCGCGGCCGTCTGTCTTCGGCGGCGTGCCTGACAATCTCCTCCCCCACGCCCAGGGCCCATTCAATAAGGCGACGCGCGCGAGGGGAGGCGCCATTGATGCCGCTTTTGACCTTGGCGTAGATGCGGTCGAGCACGCGTGGGACGACCAAGATCATGCTTGGTTCGACCTCGGCCATATTCTTGGCCACGTGCTCGATGCCCTCGGCAAAGGCGCAGGCACCGCCGCTGTGGAGCCAGTAGAATTCACCGCAAACGCGCTCGAACACGTGCGAAAGCGGCAGGAAGGAGAGGTAAACTTCTTGGCTGCTTATGGGCAGCACGTGGGTAAGGTCCTCGAGCACGCTCAAGATGTTGGCATGCGTGAGCAGGACGCCCTTGGGCACGCCGGTGGTGCCGGAGGTGTAGATCACGGTAACCGGATCGGAGGCCTGCCCGGCAGCGAGGCGCTCTTCTATAAGCTTGGGCTTCTCGACGATGTGGCAACGCCCGAGCTCCTGCAATTCTTCGATGCCGAGCACGCGACCGCTGTCTACATCCAGCTCGCTCAAGCTCTTGCCGTTGGCCGGCGGGGACATAAGGACAATCTTTTTCAGCTCGGGCAGATCATCGACGACTGGAAGCAGCTTGTTGAGCAGTGCCTCGTTGGCTACAAAAACGATGCTGGCGCTGGAGTTGGTGAGGATGTGCCGCACGTCCGCCTGCGAGCTGGTCGGGTAGATGGGCACAGAGACGCCTCCGGCGACGATGATGGAGAGATCTGCAGCCGTCCACAAGTGCGATGTGCCGGACATGATGGCCGCCCGGGAGCCGCGCTCTATTCCCAGAGACGCAAGCCCGAAGGCCATTTCCGTCACCATGCGCCCGAATTCCTTCCAGGTCAGGTCGCGATAGGGACTGCGACCTTCCTTGTATCGCACTGCGACCCGGTCGCCCATGGTCGACACACGCTGGCAGAAAACACTGGCAAGAGTCTGTTGCACTGATGCGCCCTCGAGGAAATGCGGTTAAGATTGCCGCTGTATGCTCAATTTCAGCATCATTATAACTACTTCTTGAGAAGTGGACGTTACTGGCTTTCCCGAGAACTATGCTGGCGATCTCCGCATAAACGAGCCTGGCGCCTGCCGGCGCAGGCAAACCCATCCTTTCGAGCGAAATGAAGATTCGTTAAACAAAAGGACGTCTTAAGAAACTTACAGGTTCCCCGAGAGGGCGCTGCCGGCGGTCGGCGCCGAGCTGCTTATCGCCGTGTGCCACCGCCTATGGTGTCACGAGCCGGCCAGTATTTTCTCCGGAGCGCATTCGCTCATAAAGGAGACTACCTCGTCGGTAAGCTCGTCAATAACCGGATCGAACATGAGATCGTGCCAGGCCTGGTCGAAGTGCCGGCGCTTCTTGCTCGGGCAGGCAAGTCTGGCGAAATAGCGATCGTTGACGGTGTTGTTCACCACACGGTCGACGCCGGCTGTCATCATGAGCACCGGGCACGAAACCGTGTTCAAGCTCCCTGTCACGTACCGGCTCAGCTTGAGCAGCTCCAAGGCCATGCGGGCCGGCATTTCATTTCTGCGGTCAGGATCCTTGTCTATCCAGGCTTTTACGCTTTCCTCCCGCGACACGACATCGTCCGTGTAGGGTAAGTTTATCTCCGAATCAGGGCTGAAGATGGCCTTGGCGATGGCCTGGACCCGGTACGTGATCGTGAAGGTTCCCGGGTAACCGTCCAGTCCGGGAGAAAATAGCACCAGGCCATCCGGGGTTGCGGCCTCGACGGCGGCCAGCGCCAAGGCAGCGCCCAGGCTGTTGCCCATAAGAAAGAAAGGTTTGCCGGTCGTCTGGCCGCGTATGTACCGGGCGGCCTCCCCTATGTCGTCCACCCACTGCCGCCAGCTCATGAGCTTCTGGTTCTTGCGTTTGCCGTGTGCTGTGAGATCGATAGCGGCTGCGAACATGCGCCTTACTTTGAGCCGCCGCCCGAAAGCCTCGAACCAGCCGCTATGGGCGCCGAGCCCATGAACCAGCAAGACAGCCGCCCGGCACTGGGTGGCTGTGCCCCAGCTTCTTCCGGTGATCGGCCGGTCCGGTGCACCGATCGAGAAGCTTGCAGCAGTCGGCGTGAGGTTGATCTCGCTTGGCATGACGCACGTTATTATAACTCTATTGCCACTGCCAGAAGCCTTCACGATGTATCCGCTTGCCACCAAACCCGGTTTCAGTTTCTGGAAGTGGGCTGGTGGGTTGCTGTTCGCAATCCCTGTCGTCGTGGTCGGTTTCGCCTTCCTGCGCCCGGCCGAAACCCCCTTTACCCGGGCGGTGGGCCTGATTCGCGCCGGCAAGGCAGCGGCAGCGTTGCCTATCCTGGAAGATATTTCTCGCAAACAGCCGGATGATAACTCCGTCTTTCCCTGGCTGGCACAGGCCTATCTGAGCACCGAGCGCCTCGGGGAAGGACGCACTGCGCTGGATACCGCTATAAGGACGCGACAGCCCACCTCTGCGCTTCTGCCGGTTGTTCTGGCGTACACCACCTACTATGCCAAAAAGGGCGATTTCGAGGAAGCCGAAAAGCTTCTTGACTCTGCTGCTGCTGCCTGCAAGCAGTCTGACCTGGTGGAGGGCAGAGCGGATTTGTACCTGTCCTGGGCTGAGCAGGAGGCCAGGTCCGGCAGTCTGGAGGCGGCAATTGCCCGACTGGACAAGGCAGTCGCTTTGCTGCCCGAGCTGACCGAAGCCAAGCGACACCTCGTATCGCACCGCCTGAGCGAGTATTTGCGGCAGCAGGCGGCGATTGCCGAGCTCAAGAAGAAAAACGATCGCGAAGCCATCGTCCTGTTGCAGAAGAGCCTGGCG
This sequence comes from Candidatus Obscuribacterales bacterium, assembly GCA_036703665.1. Taxonomy (GTDB): domain Bacteria; phylum Cyanobacteriota; class Vampirovibrionia; order Obscuribacterales; family Obscuribacteraceae; genus DATNRD01. Next base: position 4,489 of record DATNRD010000319.1, on the reverse strand, counting down.
GTCGCCGACGAACCGGCCACCCGCATGGCCCTGGCCAATTTGTTCAGGAAGCATGGCAAGCTGGCCGATGCAATCGATAACTACCGCCGGGTTGCTTCCGCCGATCCCAACAATCTCGAGGCCCGCCATCGCCTTATCGATCTCCTGGTCGAGAGCCAGGACTACCGCACCGCTCGAGAAGCTCTCACCGAGCTGACCGACAAGGAACGCAGCGTCGAGAACTATCAGCTTCTGGCCTTCCTGCATCTTAAGCTCAACAATCCCGCAGGCGCGGTAAGAGCCTATGAGGATGCCAGCGGCTTGCGCCCTAAGGATCCGGTTCTTATGGCGCAGCTGGAAAAGGCTCTCCGGCTCTGGAGCGACCTGCTCACCAGGCAGGGCAAGCTGCAGGAATCCATGTCGGTCAAAGGACATGCTGACCGGGTGGCCGAGATGCTTGCGGCGCTGGCCAAGGACAGCCAAACCAAAGTTGAGGAAACGCCTGAAGGGGAGCCGTCCCAGGGTGAGCCGGCCCCGGCCTCTGCTGCCGTGGCGCCGGTGGAGCTGCCGCCGCTGGATCCCAAGGTGCCTCCGGTGGCCGTGTGCTCGGCGCGTATCTGGCTGGCCAGGGGCAGCCTCACGCCCGAAGGCGAGATCGGCATCAAGAACATTGCCGGGCGCCCTGTGTCCGACCTGGCTCTGACGGTTGTTTTTTACGACAACACCACGCGCAAGCGCAACGGCACGGTTGTGCTGCCGGTGGCCGGCCCGGCATCCAAGCCGTTTGCCGCAGGCGCCGCGCGCACGCTCTATTTCTCTTGCCCGAATATCGTGAAGCCAGACCATCAGTTGGCTGTCATAATTTTCTGGAAGGGGCGCCTGCTCAAGGAATTCCCGGTAGTAAAGCAGCACTGAACCATCGCTCCTGACAGCACCGAACCGTGCCCCTGGGAGCTGGCTTATCCCAATTGCCGGCTGGATGCCGGTCCGGTTAATCAGCTCTCGCTGTCTAAGTGCCATCGGCCGGCGGCCCCGTCCCTGCCCGCCTCCGGCTGTTACACTTATTATCAGCTCCAGATTCGGGGTTTCGACATGTCCGCAGGCCAGGACAAAGACTGCCGTCACGAGTTCGTCAAGATTTTCCAGAGAAAACTGAAGGGGCTGGAGCGCCGGTTGGTGGTGACGCGCGCTTATCTGCCGATCGGCTTCAAGCCCGGGGACCTCAACCATCTGGGGGAAGGAAGCTTCTGCTTTTGCGCTAAATGTCGGCTGCGCCTTTATCCGCGGCGTACCCAGGCGGAAAAAGCGGCTGCCAGGTTGGCGCTGGCTGCCGGCAAGGTCAAGGACGAGGTCGAGATGCTGGAGGAATCCCCAGCCGACCCCGCTGTCGAGAAGGAGGTGGTCGCAGATATAGATGTTGAGGAACTTGAACAGGAATCGGTTGACGTGCAAGATATAGAGGCCGATGGTGTTAAATTGGCAGACGACGATAGCTCATGCCAACTGGCAAGCGATGAGTAGATATGTGCAGATTGTTGACATTACTCGATAAACTGGTGTGCCTGCTGGTCTTTGCGCCGCCGCTGTATATCGTTTATCGGTTTCTCAAGTGGTACTTCAAGCAGGCTCAGGAGTCGGAGGCGTCCTGAAGCCCGGTCTTGCGTTCGGACCGTATCCTTACTATCTGCGGTGCCTTCCCAGGCAGCCGGTTAAAGCATGCAACGTTATTTCGGCAGAGTAGTTCGCGCGCTTATCGTCAGCCTCTTTGGATTCGGCGGCGGCGTGGGGCTTATGGTGTTCATCGTCACCCTGGTGCTCAAGGGGGACCAGCACGCCTTCGAGTATGGCTTGAAGGCAGGGACCTTCTGCGGCATGGTCTTCTCCGTGCTGCTGGTCGGTGTGCTGCTGCCGCTCGATCTGACCGCGCATCTTTTCCTGGCCAAGGGAAAATACCGTGAGATCTGGGAGCTCGAGCAGACGCGTGAGACGGTCTTCGAGGGGAGCCTCAGGAACGCCATCGCCACGTGCCGGCGGGCACTGCTGGCAGTGCCGTACGTAAAGGCGGTTTTCGAGGACATGGAGAAGCTGGTGGTCATGGCCACGGTAGGCCCGAGCTGGCGATCCGGCGGCGAGGAGGTGGAGGTGAAGATCAGTCCCATCGGCGAAGACAAATGGCAGCTGCGCTGTACCAGCCGGTCGTCGTCGCAACCGGTGCTCTTCGACTACGGCAAGAACTTCGACAACGTGGAAGCCTGGCTGCGCGAGATGACCTCCGTTGCCAAAGACTCCGAGAAAGCGGCGTAGTCGCGCCGCCCAGTGTTGCTCAGATAGCGATAAGCGCCGGCGCCAGGACTGGGGGCGCGGGCAATTCGGATGTAAGCGCTTCGTCGCCTTCGTCCCTCGGCGGCTACGCCGCCTTGCTCCGTCGCTTCGCGACTTCGCATCCAGCAATTGCTCCGGAGGCTGGCAAGCTCGCCGCCTGCGCTCTGGCGCTGTTGCCTCGCTTTACGTCGCTTCAACGAGCCGGCGAGATACTCCTGGGAAACTCACCTTGGATTGCGCCTCCACATATCCCTGACTTGCCGGCATTGGTGCGCCGCCATGCCACGCCCCATCCCGCTTCCAGCATGGCGGCAAAGATGACGCCCCCGGACAAACCGGGCACCCGTCCAGGGCGTTGTCAACAATCCCGTCCCGAATTGTCCGCCCGCGACGTCTTTGTTAAGATAGAGGCACATGCGGGTGTAGCTCAGTTGGTAGAGCGACAGCTTCCCAAGCTGTAGGTCGCGAGTTCGAGACTCGTCGCCCGCTAATGTAAAAACGTAAGCCAGCGGCGACATTCGAGTGGGTCACCTGAATGTCGTGGTTTAGTCGGGCCGGGTCTGGGTAGGCACTGTGTAGGCAATTGCAGAGGTTGACCCTCGCTTATACTCCATTTGCTTATAAGCAGATCGTACTCGGACGCCTGTGTAGTCTGCGCCGGGGGTAGGCTTCGCAAAGAACGGAGTAGACATGGCTAAACTTCCTGAAGAATGCATACAAAAATTACAGAATGCGGGACTGTTCGTATCGCCCCCAGGTCCGTAATCACATGTATGGCCTGATTTTGTACTCGTCGGAAAACCAGTCGACGTGCCCGGGAATCACATTCCAGGGTACTCTACTGCCTATGTCTTAGATTTAGACTCCAATCAAGAAGTACCGTTTGATGCCTCTCCAGTCAGGCTTTGGTTCGATGGTGAGGGGTGGCTTGTGCTGGTGGAAGAATACTGTCCTGGTCCAGGACCGGGCGATTTCCTTGACGAATGGAGTACACCTGAAGCGGCAGTAGAGGACATTCTGGATTTCTATTCCGGGGATCCTAAAAGAATGCAAGCGAAGGCCGAAGCTAGGAAGCATTCCGTCAGGGGGTCGAAATCAGACACAGACAAGCCAAATAAAGCAAGCGCCTGAAAAAATTGCTGTGTAAACGCTCCGAGCCTTGTCACCGCTCTGCTTTTCGTGGGCCGGATTTCCTTCCGTGCGCCGGATTTCCTTCCGTGCGCTCGGAGGTTCCACGTTTTGGTGGTATATATGGACAAGGGCGTTGGGTCGGTGTCCCCTTGTGTGAACGGTTACGATGCCGCCCGAAGACAGAGCCGAGAACTTCACGGAAAGCGATAGGAGCGCCGTTAAGGATAGCGGCGACGATGCCTTTTGGCAGGCGCGCCTGGCCGAGGCCAAAGCTGTTCAGGATGCTCGGAAGCTAAATTTCACCTCGATGACGGACATCCCGCCGGTTGGAATATCGAGGCCGGCAAGTAGTGAAGGATTCTGCCTGGTCGATGGCGACAGTGGCGCCGTAGTGGCATCCAAGGAGGTGTCCGGCGTCATCGAGCCAAGGGAGTTCGGGCAGACGTCTGGCGTGGTGGATCAGGCGCTGATCAAGCCGCCGGCAGGCAAGCAGACCCAGGCCACTGCTGAGGCTGCCAGCGGTAATGCCCCGGCAGAAGAAAGCGGCACTGTCGTTGACTACGAGCCCAGGAAGACCGGAGACAACACTTACGCACTGGGAATGGATTGGGAGCAGGCCCCAGACAATCGCTCACCCAGCGAAAAGCTCATGGATTTCCTCTATGGAGCAGCCGAGAGGGCAACCGACCCGAAAGGCTGGCAGCAGTACCTGGACGGGCAGATAGAGAAGTTTAAAGGTATTGGCGAGGGGCTGCACATAGCCAAGGAGCACACAAAAGAGGCCGCAGTAGTCGCTTGGACCGCCTTGACGGATGGGACCGTGGCTAACTTCCTGGCCAAGCCCAATGCCATCAACGACCCCTTGTTTAAGGCGGTCGGCGGCGCTCTGGACGCCCTGGCGCAGGACCCAAACGCTGTTAACCACGCCCTGGAGCAGCTCGGCGCGGCAGTCGTGCAGGGAAGCGATAAATACAGCGCCCTATCCGACCGGGAGAAGGGGCGGGTCATTGGCGAAACAATGTTTGCCATGGTCAACCCAGAGGGCTCAACAGAGGGC
>DATNRD010000318.1:0-2290 GCA_036703665.1 Candidatus Obscuribacterales bacterium | reverse complement strand
GTTACGCGAGCCCAGCCGTCAGGAAAGGTGTAGATCACCGCCGATCAAGGGCCTCGGCCAATTATGAAAGTTCGCGCTTGGACCGGTCTCAGGCTGTCCACCAAATAAGCATCGAGGTCGGCAAGCAGCATGAAGGAGAAGGGCGCGATCCCCATGATGGAGAAGGCCACGGCCAGCACAGTGGAGTATGCGTCTTCTGTGTCCCGGTGCCTTGCGATCCTGGTAGATCTGTACATCTTTTCCCCCGATGCTTTTTAGCAGTTTCCAGTAAGCGCGCAGGCTTGCGCGCGGTTGTAAAGACACTCCTGCGGGGGATGTCACATACCTGGCGCCCCGGGGTCCCAGCCGTCGGCCCCGCCTGGCGAGGCAAACAGCTCGGCGCTAACATTTGGAACGCCTTCGGCACCCACCTCCGCCGATAAGGACGGCAGGTCACTCATCAGAATGCAGAAAAACATCAGCACGCCAAAAGCCGAGAACAAGAACGCGACCAGCAGAGTCGCCCCCTCCCTGGTGGTTGGATTTGCTATTTGAGCAAGTGCCGTCAAGTCTCCTCCTCAACGCCCTGTTGGCTGACCGGGCACCGCCCCAATGGCACTCACTGCACCTTTAGCGGTTGGTTTCCGTCTACTCCCGGGGCAGCGGCTATCCTTATCCGAGTGCCATTGGGAACCGTCCGGGCGCTGTCTCCATTCTCTTCGGGCCACGCCTCCTTGCAATCCCTCGCAGGCGCTAGCACCGCGAGTGATTTTGCCTGGGACGCCCCGAATCCCTCTAGCTAACTCGTAGGGGTGGTAGGCGGGTAGTCACTCTCCCTTCCGCTTACGCCCGCCTCACCCGTTCTGGTCATGCGCGATATGATGGCTTGTGAGCCACATGATCAAGAATCCGCTTCGCTTTCCGGGCAATTATTTGGTGCGCACCGACTTCGGCGCCAGAGGCAGGTTTGTTGTCATCCAGCCGATTGCCTCGGCGCTGCCTGACGAAAGACTCATGGCGGCCATTTTAAGGAGCGATGGCGTTGCCGCCCGACAAGCCCTTGGCCAAATGAAGGATCCTGTTCTGGCCGACAGGTTCTACATCCACGGCGCCGCCGGCAATCTGGTCGCGCTGACCTACGAGCGCATTAAAGAGCTGGATCTCGAGCTGGAGCTTGCACCGCAGCAGCTGTCAAACGGGCAACCGCTGCTGCCTGCCTTGCGCCAGCAGGCCATGGCGGCCCCGGCAGTGTCCGCACGCCTGGACGGGATGCTTGCTCAGCTCAATGACTGGCTGTCCGAATTGGCCGGCAACGTGGTCTGGTTGAAGGGGCCCGTACTGGCCCGGACACTTTATCCGCGTCCTCACTTCCGCTTGTCGCTGGATTTGGACCTTCTTGTCCGCACCGGCGCGGAGGTTCCCGTAGTAGAGAGGCTCATCGGTTCTGGATTCGAGCCAATCTGGGATAACCCGGGTGCTTGTCATCAAACGGGCGTCGGTCCGGTCGGAACAATTGAAAATCTAGCCATAGCTCCCTGGAAGGAATTCGAGTTCTGCCACAATCTCTGCCTGACCCGCCCTGATTGGCCGCTCATCGAGCTCAAGTTCGACCCGCTCGAGCGCGGCCTGCGCATGAAGGAGTTGGGCAGATTTTTCGATGACTGCCGCCGACTGGCATGGCAGGGTCGCACGTACAGCGTGCCCGCGATTCTGGACCATTTGCTGCTCGAGCTGACGCACCTGCATAAGCACGGATTTTCAGGCTGGGCCTGGCTTTACGACATCCACCTTCTCTGCCGCGAAGTCTCGCTCACACCCGGCGCCTGGGCGGAGTTGCTCCACCGGGTGCAGTTGGAGGGGGTCGAGGCCAGCGCCTGGGCGGCACTCGACCTGGTGCGAGATCGCCTGGGCACGCCGGTTCCTCCGATAGTTCTAGAAGAGCTCAAGCCCCGGGCAACCGGCTTGCTGCCCCGCTGCCTAACATTTACTACCAACCCAGAGTTCCTCTGGAACTCGGCCAGCCTCCCCCAGCTCTGGCTCAGCACCTGTTTCCTGGGCGACAGCCAGAGAAAGCGTGCCGCCCTGCGCCGGTGCATGCTTCCCCCACGCGATTTCCTGAGCCGCTATTACCTTAACGGCAGACCGCTCAGCTGGTGGATGTACCCGGTGGTTCTGACCGTCCACTGGCTCGTTCTTGCTCTGCCCGGGGGTCTTGTTCGACGGACATTCGGCCGCCTGCTCTGGGGGCGAGCATGACGGCAACCAGCGCAGCCACATAGCATGACACGCCCACCCAGAATGAGGCGGATAT
>DATNRD010000317.1:0-2972 GCA_036703665.1 Candidatus Obscuribacterales bacterium | reverse complement strand
CGTTTGCCTGCGCGGAGAGCCTGGGTGAGCTGCGCTTCAAGTTCGGCGATACGTCGCCGCAGGGCTTCACAGGTGGGACAAACGTTATCCATGCCCGTAGTGTAGCAAGACGGAAGGAATCCAGCAGCGCCACTTTGCCGCCAGAGGCGCTAAACAATTACCCGTAGTGTAGCAAGACGGAAGGAATCCAGCTGCGCCACTTTGCCGCCTGAGGCGCTAAACAATTACAACTGCGTCACCTGCGCCAGTATCGAAGCGGCTTCACGAACGTGGACCACATGGAGCTTAGCGCTGCGGCTTATCTGCATCGCTTGCGGTTGAGCAATCACATCTCCGCAGCAGAACACAGTCAGGTCATCGACAGGGCACTCCACATTATGCAACAAAACGGTCACCAAGTCAGCAGGGAGGAACTGCTACGTCTGTATGACTGGCTTGCGAGGGGGAACAGGAAATGATTAAAGTTACTTGCCGCAGTGTAGAGGCAGCGACTCGCAATGATCGGCCCTGCGTGGAAATCCGCTGTGTTTTCCACAGGCAACAGGAAGAAAGAAAGGTCATTAAGGCGCAAGGCGGGCTCTCGATTGAGAAGCTTGCTGGGGTCCTGAAAGGCAAAGTTGAGTTGCCTGGGCTTGAAGTGCCCAACGCTCCTGTCAGAGTCTCTTTAGAGGATGGATCGGTGGTCGGAATTGCAGATGACCGTGGAGTCACTAGGTATTCTGCTGGTTTTGAGGTGATTCATCTTTACTTTTTTGACACCAGTACCGACCGTGCCTGGCTGGTTGGAAAAACGCTGGAGCTAGACACTGCTTCCACGTAGCGGTTGTGGGTTCCTGCGGCCAATTTTCCACCCACCAGAGTCCCAAAAAAACTCAAGGCGGGGTAACCTACTACCCTGGCTTGACCAGCTTTCCTGTTAGCTTTTTTCGCTTGCAATTCCCGGTTCATAATTCTGCAACACGACTGGCGTTGAGGCCGTCTGTCACTGGGCCGTAGCCGGCGGATCAGGCCACGTCCCTTGGCCGCTCCAGGGCCTTGTACACACTCTTGCGGCTGAGGCCGACCAGCCGGGCGATGGCGGCGATGGGCTTGCCCTCGGCGTGCAGTTGGCGGATCAGAGCTTCCTTCTCCGTTGTCAGGCTGATGCGTGTGCCGGGCTTCCTGCCGCCCCACTTCTTACCCCCGGCCTGGGCCTTGGCGATGCCGGCCAGCTGTCGTTCTTTCCTCACTTCGGTCTCGCACTGGCTGACGCCGGTCAAGTAAGAGGAGATCACCCTTCCCCTGCCTCGTTCGCACTGATGCCTGTACCAAGCCACGCGACCTGACGCCGAAGGGAACCTGACGCAGCGCACGCACACCAACAGCGGCGAAGTGTGGCTGTACTCCTATGACCACCGCAATCGCTTGACGCGGGCGCAGCACAAGGCCAGCGCCGGCGGCGCGGTTGATCGGCAGGTCGATTATCAGTATGATGCGCTGGGCAATCGCATCCGGCGGGACGATGACCCCGATGGCTCAGGGCCGCAAGCGGCGAGCGTCGCCAAGTTCGCCTACGAGTCCGGCAACGCCCGGGCCGACCTGGATGCGGCCGGCTCTTTGACAACTCGCAGATTTTACTTCGCCGCGCTCGACAGCGTGTTTGCTCGCCTCGACGCTGCCGGCACCGCTGCGTGGTATCTGACCGACCGCCTCGGCTCAGTGCGCGACATCGTCGATGCCGCGGGCACGCTGCAGGACCACCTCGACTACGACCCGTGGGGCAAGGTCGTCACCGAGACGAACCCTGCCTTCGGCGACCGCGTGAAGTTCACGGCGCGGGAATGGGACGCCGCGCTGGGTGCCTACTATTCGCGGGCACGCATCTATTCGCCGGAGATGCGCCGCTTCTGGCAAGAAGATCCCCTCAGCTTCTCTGCCGGCGACGCCAACCTGTACCGCTACGTCGGCAACGGGCCGACTCTTCTAACAGATCCCAGCGGGCAGATTGGGTGGTTTCCGATCATAGTGGGAATAGCTATTCTTGCTGCCGGTGGAGCCGGCGCCTATTATGGGGCAACGACGGAGAAGAATCCGGTCTGGTCGAAGGATTCGTCCCTGGGTGGGGACCGGGCCGCACGTCGGGAGCGGCTTTCGCAAACGGCGAGCCAATCAAAGGAGTAATTTTCGCCCTTCTGGTGCCCGTGGATGCACTCACGATGGGATCCGTTGGGAGCGGATGCGTTAGGGTGTGCGCAACGCAAGGTGCTCGGGGCTTTCTGCCGGGAACTTTCCGGGTGGCCGTTGGGCCGGGTGCCAGTTCAGGCGGGAGACTTCCCCATATGGCTTGGCGAGTAAGTGGTTCCAATCCTTTGCACGGAGGCCAGGAGTTGCCCAACTTGATGGGCCGCGCCATTTGGCCCCCTTTCAACCAACGAATTACCCACGAAGGAGCGATGGAATTTTGGTTCAGGATGGGGCGTATAAATGGTTCGACATTCTGGCTTCGGAGAGGTACGCGGGATTATCCCTTCCTCCCGGTGGCGAGCCGTGGGCTAGCTTCACTTGCTGGGGGCAGGGCGTCATCGTGCTACACTGCTGCACTCGGAGCGTGGAGTCGGGGTAATTACCATCTGGTTCCCTACTTGGGATCGCACGCTGGTCTCGACCTGTCGTTTGGTCGTTACGGCGCTGATCTGCCTGCCTTTAACTTTGGATTTGGACTGGATGGCGCCGAATTTCATGTTCCCCCTGGTTTCGCACTGGTATTCCTCGAAGGGGGCAACGGACATGAGCTTGGGCCAATGGGTATGCAGTTGCCAGTTGATCCAGACCCCGAACCTTACGTGGACCCCGTTTCTCCTTCTCGGGCATCACTGTTGAGATGGGAGGCTTGGCGCAGACGCAATAGGCGATGATTTGTGGAATTTGTCCGTAACTGTTCGAGGCACTCAAATGAGTGACGCTTTCGACTTTGTCGCATGGATACCAGCCAC
>DATNRD010000316.1:0-2006 GCA_036703665.1 Candidatus Obscuribacterales bacterium | reverse complement strand
AGCCGCTGAGCACTATCTGGACAAGCAGGGCACGACCAGCATATCTGCTCTATCGGCTGCGGTTCCCATGCAGGTCTCTCAGATACGCAGGCTGGAGATGGGCAACGTGGTGTTGAATGATGTTCCGGCCCTCATACTCGATCTCACCCCGCAATCCAGGCAGCTCGGGCGCCGCGTCTCCGGCATCATAGGGCACACGGTGCTGAGCCAGTTCGTCGTCACCATCGATTACGGCAAGCCGGCCGTGACCTTCACCGACCCGGCTGCCTACCGCGTACCGGAAGGAGCTGCCGTCGCTCCCTTTGCCGATCGAGGCGGCCCGCTCATCAAGGCCGTGCTGAACGGCGTCGACGAGCAGACCTTTCTTATAGATACGGGGGCAGCCTTCAATCACTTGCCGGCCGAAGCAGCCAGGCGTTATGTGAAAGGACAGGTGCAGCACTTCACGGAAGGGACGGGGCTCGATGGAAGACCTGTGCGGCTGGGCACCGTGATCGTAGACGCAGTGGATGTGGCCGGACAGAAAGTCAAGTCGGTGAGCTTTACGTACGCCGCTCAAGAGGCTCACCGCACGGCGCCCCGCGAGCCGGCCCGCGAACAGGGAGGGTTTTTTCAAACGACGAACCTGGGCATACTGGGCAACCCGTTCTGGCAGAATTTCATCACTACTTTCGATTACAAGTTCAAGCGCCTGATTCTCAAAGCCAATCAGGCGCTGCGCTCGCGCCAGGAGATCCAGCGCCTGCTTGCCAGCGGCGATGGCAGGCTGGTCATGCACCGCGACTACCGGGCCGCCGACCAGGCTTACCGGAGGGCACTGGCGGCAGCACAGGTGGCCGGAGATCAAAAGCACGAGTCGCTGCTTCTCGGGCGCCTGGCCAATCTACACCGGGTCATGGCGCGTGACCTCAATCGTCCGGAGCTGGCCAGGTCGTCTTACGATTACTTCACGAAAGCGCAAGCGTTAGCGCGCAAGGCCGGTGACCGGGAAGCCGAAGGCAGGATCCTGGCTGACTGGAGCTTGCTCTACAGCGACAGGGGGCAGGCACAGGAAGCCCGGACGATGATCGAGTCGGCGCTTCTGTTGTCCCCGCAGGACCCGCAGGTCAATGTGGATTATGCAGTTCACCTGTATCGCGCCAAGCTCTACGGTGAAATGCAGAAGTACATAGACAAGGCGCTCTTTCTGGACCCGTCCAACTGGCAGGCGCTCTGGTACCAGGTGAAGCTCTCGGAGATGTTCTTCGACACGCCGCGCCTGACCACCACCCTCAAGGAGATCCTGCGCTTTTATCCCTGGTCGAAGCTGGCTGCCGAGAAGCTCTCCCAGCTTAAACCCCGACCGGCTGCGCTGCCGTCCCGTACCCCGACGCCTCTGCCAAAGCAGCCGCCCGCGAGCCGTTGAGAATAGGCCTGCTGCCGGTGCGTTGCCTCGGCAAATCACAACGCGGCCCATGCCACGCCGTGCCTGCTGACCCGGCATGGGAGCAGAGAACCGATGGTGCGTCGGACCGAGACCGCAGCCGAAAAGCCTTTCTGGTAGCAGGTTTCAGAGATCGACGTCCCAGAAGTGCGCAGCTAGCCTTCCGGACCGGCCCGAGGAAAAGCCTAAAAATTGGGAGGCGGACGAACTTCGAGCGTCGCCGGGCCGGTTGAACGGAGCGCGAGCTGGTGGCGGATTGAGGCAATGTAGCTGCCCAGGGGAACGGCGTCCTCATACGTGGGCGCCACGGCAACGTAGGCAATCAGGACAAGCAGCAGGGCCTTCAGTTGCTCGATAGGAAGTTTTCTTCGCGCGCAGAGAGGACAGCCGCTTCCTTTTTGGGTCCTATCCTGAGCCCGAGCTTGCCATTCATGGCCTGGGTTTGCACTACAAATCCACCATATTTTTCGGGCAGAGCGGGCCGCTAGGAGCCTGTCGGAAAAGGGTCCGGTCCAGGTGGTTTGCTTCTGACTCCACGGTGGATTTAGCTGCCTGACGCTCGGCGGCATTGCATATGCCGCCG
>DATNRD010000315.1:0-2212 GCA_036703665.1 Candidatus Obscuribacterales bacterium | reverse complement strand
GGCAATCGGTGCGCTGGCGGTGGTGCCGCGCTTGCTGGCGTATGTGTCTCGAACGAATTCGCGGGAACTGTTCCTGCTTACAGCCATCTCGCTCTGTCTGGTTGTTGCCCTTGTCAGCCAGCAGTTGGGTGTTTCTCTGGCGCTGGGCGCGTTCTTGAGCGGCATCATGATAAGCGAGCGTCCTTACGGTCACCAGGTGATCGCTGAGATCATGCCGCTGCGAGACTTGTTCGCAAGCTTGTTTTTCGTTGCGATCGGGATGCTGTTAAATCCGCTGTTCATCGTTTCCCACTGGGCAGAAGTGTCCATCCTGGTGCTGCTGCTCATTCTGGGCAAGGCGTTGATTGCCGGAGCCAGCGCGTGGATTGCCACCAGGAGTGTTTGGAGCTCCGTGTTGGCGGGAGTCGCCCTGGCGCAGGTCGGTGAATTCTCGTTTGTCCTGGCCACTCTCGCCCACAGCGGCGGTCTGTTGTCCAATTCGCTTTACAACCTGTTTTTAGCCGGGGCGGTCGTGACGCTGGCAGTCTCCCCGGCACTGATTGCCGGAACTCCTGCCCTGCTGGCTCGGCTGCCGCTCTTTCGCTTCGCCAGGCGCGCCGAGCGAGCAGCTGTGGAAGAACACAGGGGGCTGAAAGACCATCTCATTCTTTGCGGCTTCGGGCGGATGGGCCGCAGCATCGGACTGGCGCTCCAGTCGTACCGTATCCCGTTTGTGGTGATCGAATTGAACGGGGAAGTTACGGAAGAACTGGAAGCGCGCGGCATCAGGCACATCTACGGCGACGCATTCAACCATCTCGTGCTGGAAAAAGCCAATCTCAGGCAGGCTGCCTGCCTTGTTTTAACCATGCCCGATCCCGTCATCGTTCTCCACGTCATCACCTTCGCCCGCGGAGAAAATCCGGAAATACGCATTATTGCCCGTGCCAGCCGTTCGCAGGACGTAGATCTCTTCCGTGCGGCCGGGGCCGATGCGGTCATTCAACCGGAGTTCGAAGCCAGCATCGAAGCTACGAAGATGGCTCTGGTCAGCATGCAGCGCCCGAGGGACGAGATCTTGAGGGCGCTTCGAGAGATTCGCAGGCGCGGGTACATGATTTTCCGTCCCCAGCTGGCCAGCGAGACCTTTGTTGAATTTCCGCATGAGGACTATTTCGGCGTCTGGTTCAGCTATCAGGGCGCGGATGCTCGCAAAATCGAAGACCTCGACGTGCGTAAGCGTACAGGGGCCACGATCCTGGCGATCAGGCGCGGCGGGGCGGTCATACCGCATCCCGATGCATCGACGGCAGTGCAACAAGGCGATGAATTGTACGTGGCGGGCGACGGGCAGCAGCTCGAGAAATTTGAGCGTTCTTTCCCCGTCTCGCGCTTTTGCCCTATTAGCGAGGGCACAAGCGATGAGCTATCACAGGAGGTCAACTCCGATGAGCAGATTGGCTGAATGCTCGCCCAGGACCGCAGGCAGCCACTGATGGAAGGCAGCAGGCGCGCTTAGGACGGCTTGCCGCAGTGCCTGACGACCAGCAAAACCTTATGCGACAACTCGTGCCTGACCGGGCGCTTGTCCATGCCGGCTCCCCAGATGACGAAAAGATCGTGCGTGTTGCTTACGACCACGGTAATGGTCCCGGCAGGCGCACTCCAGCTGTCGGGGGGACGCTGTCGGTAGTGCGAAAGCGAAAGGTCGCTCAGGGTCTCGTCGAACTGAACGCGGATAGGGGTTTTGGCCCCGGACGACGGGAAATAAGGGTTGACCGGCATGAGTTGCTGTAAATCCGACTCGATCGAGGCGATGTCGTCGCTGGACTCCGGGCAGCGACCGTGTTGCTGGCAGTAGTCCTTAAGCCAGGCTGCCGCCGACTGCATGGCGCCATACAAGGTGCGCTGAGCGTACACCTGAGCGGCCGCGAAGCCGCCCCAGGCGCCATCAGGCATGGTCTCGTCAGCATCCTGTGCGGCAGCCAGATTATGTCCTGCCAGGAGCACTGCGGTAACAAGCGCCACCGCTGCCAGGCGCGCGCGATTCTGCCGGGCTCTTGTCGCGGGCGTAGGTGAGCTGGTGTTCAAGTGGCTGCATGGCTCCACGGGTATGATCCCTTTATAAACCATCGGGGGTGCCAATGAAGCAAGGTCCGTCGGAGCTCGTCTCTGGCTCGGCTGAATATGCCGCCGTTTTGCAGCACCCTGACGGCAGGGTGGAGCTGGTGGA
>DATNRD010000314.1:0-3245 GCA_036703665.1 Candidatus Obscuribacterales bacterium | reverse complement strand
AATGATCTCGAGGCGATCGGGATTGGCCCTCTGCGCGCCGCGGATGGCGGCCATGTTGGTGCCGTTGGCACCACCGCTGGTGACCACCTGGTTGCCGGAAAGCACCAGAGCATAGCTCAACATCTCCACCAGTTGCTGGTGCGTCAGTGACAGGTTACGGGTGCCTATGATGGCAACGCGCCGCGGTCCGGACTGCTGAATCAGCAGAAGCTCCTGTGCTAGCTCGTCTACCGTAGGGACTGTGACCGCGCCTGGTTCGAGAGGGCTCATCTAGTTGGTTCCGCTCCTGGATGCGGGGAAGAATAGCAGGAAAGTGTCATACTGCATATTTGCTATGATCTTCCAGCGAAGATCAGCCCCTAGAGTACCCATCCTCCCAGGTCAGGTTGTGGACGCCGTGTTGTGCCGTTTACAACTCGTAATCAACGCGCCTGATGCCGACCCCATGGGAACTCCCAGAACCCGTCCGTGGGGGATATTCTGGGGAGGGCGTAGAAGCCCGCTTTGAATAATATCATGACTTTTACAGGGGACTAAGGAGAAATTTAATGGGCAGCGAGCGGGCGGCCGACCAACTGTTGGAGGGGCTCAATCGGCAGCAGCAGGAAGCTGTCTGCCAGGGCTGGGGACCGTCGCTGGTGGTGGCTGGCGCCGGCAGCGGCAAAACCACGGTCCTTACGCGCCGGGTTGCTTACCTTATCGCGCATTTCGACCAGCCCCCCTGGTCGATCCTAGCCGTTACCTTCACCAACAAGGCAGCCGGCGAGATGCGCCAGCGGCTTGAGCGGCTGCTAGGACCGGACACGGCCCGCCGCTTGTGGATCGGCACGTTTCACAGCATCTGCGCCCGCCTCATGCGCAGCGAGATCGAGCATTACACAAGCCCTGAGGGCTGGCGCTGGCAGAGCAACTTTGTCATCTACGATGAAACCGACAGCTTGAACCTGGTGAAGGCGGCCATAGATCGCCTGCAGCTCGATGAAAAGGCCTTTCCGCCGTCGCGCATCCGGCACAAGATCTCCTCGCTCAAGAACGACGGCTTCACGCATGCGACCTACGCCCGCTCGGCAACCAGCTACGCCGACTCCCGTCTGGCTGAGATCTTTTCCATGTACCAGGCGGACCTCGCACGCAACAACGCTTTCGATTTCGATGATTTGATCCTGGTTTTCGGCGACCTGTTGAAGCAGAACCAGAACATACTGGCACGACAGCAAGACCGCTTCCGGCATGTCCTGGTGGATGAGTTCCAGGACACCAATCAAGCCCAGTACGACCTGGTGAGGCTGCTGGCAGGCGCCGTAAGGCCAGCCGGCCAGCCTCCGGTTGCCGGCTGGTGGGACAGGCGCAGTCTGATGGTGGTCGGCGACGTCGATCAATCAATCTACTCCTGGCGCCGCGCCGACTACCGCATCATCCTGGGTTTCCAGAACGATTTCAAAGAATCGACGCTCATAAAGCTGGAGGAGAACTACCGCTCCACCAAGACGATCCTGGAAGTGGCCAACAGCATAATCGTCAACAACAGCGAGCGAATAGAGAAGGTATTGCGTTGCAATCGCGGGCAGGGCGGTAAAGCCGCTTGTTTCGAGGCGCTCGACGAAAATGATGAAGCGTATTATGTGGCTCAGGAGCTGACCAAGCTCTCCGCGCGCGGCACGCGCCTTAGTGACGTAGCCGTGCTTTACCGGACGAACGCTCAGAGCCGCGCCCTGGAGGAGGCACTGGTGCGGCGCCATCTGCCCTACACCATGGTCGGGGCGGTGCGCTTCTACGAACGGCAGGAGATAAAAGACGTCCTGGCTTATCTCAAGCTCATATATAACGGCGCCGACGGGCAGTCCTTCGTAAGGATAATCAACACGCCCCGGCGGGGCATCGGCAAGACCACGATCGACAAGCTCGCCGAGCACGCCGCACAGTATCACCTCAGCTTGCTGGAGGCCGCTCAGGCACCGGATACGGTGCCCGGCTTAACCGGCAAAGGCGGCAAGGGTCTCAAAGAATTCGCCGCTATGATACGCCGCTGGCAGAAGGTGGCGGAGGTCCTTTCCGTTTCGGCATTGATCGAGCTGGTACTGGCGGAGACCGGCTACCTCGACAAGCTCAAGGAAGACGCAATCTCGAAAACCGATCCCACCGCCGACAGCAGGATCGACAATATCAAGGAGCTAATCGCCGTGGCCAGAGAGTTCGAGGCCCAGGCGGACCAGCCGGACCTGGAAGGCTTCCTTACCCGCGTGTCACTGGTGAGCGATCTCGATTCCGCCGACTTCAGCCAGGAAGCGGTGAAGCTTATGACATTGCACTCGGCCAAGGGACTGGAGTTCTCCGTCGTTTTCCTTACCGGTCTGGAGGAGAAGCTCTTTCCCCACTACCGCTCGCTGGATGACCCGTCGGCGCTCGAAGAAGAGCGCCGGCTCATGTACGTGGGTGTTACTCGGGCGGCCGATCACCTCTACCTGACCTGGGCCAGGCGCAGGATGCTCTTCGGCGGGCCCGGCAACATCGGTTACACGATTCCCAGCCGGTTTCTCAAAGAGATACGCTCTGACCTCCTGCAAGGCTATTACCCTAGCCCGGAGACGCCCGTTCCGCCGAGCTTCGACAGGCCGGGCAGCACGACGGCGCGCTCGGCATGGCAGGCTGCCGGCGCAGGCAAGGGCGGGCAGGCGCCTGGTTCGCCCGGCGCCGCCCCACGCCGGGCGATGCGGCTGGCAGCCGAGGATTACCCGGGGCAATTAGCGGTATCGCCGGCGCGCCGGCAGGAGCCGGTGAATTTCGAACACCTGTCCGTGGGCGATGTCGTTCAGCACGGCAAGTTCGGGGTAGGCAAGGTGCTCCAGGTAATAGGCGAAAAAGACAAGGAGCTCTACAACATCGAGTTCGAAACGGCCGGCAAGAGGCTTCTGGATCCCCGGTTTGCCAAGCTGGTTAAGCTTAACTGAAAACTATCCTCGCCCCCGTCCAAGCATGCTAATTCTAGATACGCGCTCCGTCGCCGCCTGGCCGGCTGCTCCGCGCCAGGTCAGTGCCTCTGCATGCGCACCGACCAGGTTCTGGTGGCTCCTGCAGTCCTTGCCTGGCTCCACGGCGAACCGCGCGCGTCCCTGTTTGGAGTACTGTCAAGTGTCCCCAGTTGAAAGAACCTTTGTTGCGGTTAAGCCGGATGGGCTCCAGCGCGGGCTGGTCGGCGAGGTCATTGCGAGATTCGAGAGGCGCGGGCTCAAGCTGGTCGGGCTCAA
>DATNRD010000313.1:0-2592 GCA_036703665.1 Candidatus Obscuribacterales bacterium | reverse complement strand
GTTCCCGCTGGGGCACCCTCAGGCGGTTCGGCCGGTTGGCCGCCGGCTTCGGCGGTTTCCGCCTGCACCATCTGCGCCTCCCAGATGCCGCGGACAGGCTGCCCCTGATAAGTCGTGGCGTACTCGCCACTCATATAGGGGCCCTTGAGGTCGCCTTCGGTGACCATCTCGATCTTGCCGCCGTACTCCACCGGCGGTGCCTGGTTCGGGTCCAACCCTGGATACTTCTTGTAGAAGACGACCTGGTCGCCTTGAATCTCTCCCTCTTCGATGGTGAACTCGCGCCCGGACGGATCGTCCGAGCCTTCACCGGTGAAGGTGTTGCCCGTTTGCTTGAGGCGCATGTTGGCCTTGAATGTCTTGTCGCCGAGCTGGAAGGCTACTTGCCAGTATCCGGAAACCGATGGCACGCCTGGCTGCGCGCCGCCTGTGCCGGCGGGTTGCTCGCCGCCGGTTGTGCCCGTCGTGCCGGTCGCGCCTGGTGGTTGTTGAGTGCCCTGTTGTGGCTGCTTCGGTCCCAGCCCGAACTTGCTCAGCATCTGACAGCCGCTCAATGCGACGACCAGTATTGCCGGTATAAGAATGCTGGTAAGGGCAGACGAACGTTTCATTGTCCATATATTACACTTTCCGCTCCCGGGCGCGTCTTGTGCTTTCCACGACCGACCGGCTTCACGGTATATTCTGCAAATACATAGGCTAATTTGTCGTGGTCGGAGGGTACTTGCCTTGTCTCTAGCGAGAATCAAAGAGGCCATTGCCAGTAAGAAATTACGGTGTCCGCAGTGCAAGGGACCGATTCAACAGTTTGAGAAGTACGTCGACACGGTCGACTCGATCTGGGACGGCGCCGGTGATTCAGCCGTTAGCTTTTCGGGCTGCAAGGTGACGCTTATCTGCGGCAATGGCGACTGTTCCTTCAAAGAGCGCACGGAATACTGGGACAGTTTCCTGGCGGAGGGTTGATCCGTCCTCGGCCGCGTGCCGAGCCCTTCCGCCGGGCTGCCTGGCGCCATCAGCGAGCCCGCTGGCGTGTGCCGCAGTGGCTGTCGTCCCGGCTAATGGATGCGCTGCCGATTCCGTCTTGCAGTCGTACCGCGGGCGGGGATAAGCCCCGCACCGACAACGGGTAACTGAAATCGCCGGCGGGATTTTCCTGCCGACAGGATGCCGGATGCCGAAGTTGCATAGATTGCCGCATTATTACGCAAGCTCTACGACTCGACCGGGGGTAAACTTTACAGCAGTACCGGCTTCGTTTCAGGAGGTTCCCCGTGGCGATTCCTTTGAACACCCGCGTCACTGTGCTTTTGATAAGCGGCGAAACGGTCGAGGGGGACGTGGCCATGGCCGATCAAGCCACTTACCTGTGCCTGCGCCGAGAAAATGAAACCCTATACCTCCCATGGACAGCAATCAAGTGCGTTCGCGGACCGGCTCTGCCCGAGCGCGGGGTGTCCGGCGCCTACGCCCGTCCCGGGATGGCGTAGCCTGGAACGCCTGCGGCAGTGTCGTGGCGAGAGTCGTCCTCGCTCCCCACAATGGCGCTCTTTCCTTTCCTCAGTTGGATCGTCTAGGGTGTCCGCGCCTCCGTTTGACCGCCGCGCTCCCTGAGCGCCCTGATGAACAATGCCGGTTTAACGATCTGTGTACCTTTGTGATGCTTCAAGGGAAGCAGATGCTGTGCGTCGAGCGTCACCAGGTAATCGGCGCCTCCTTCCTGTGCCGCCGCCAAGAACATGTTGTCACTTGGATCGACATCATCCAAACGGTAGACAACATACGCGCCAGGAATGTTCAGCGCGAGCTTGCCGGTAACTTCGATAAACTCAAGAATCCGAGCTTCATCGATGCCTTTCTCTATAAGCTTGGCAACAATCTCCTCCAAGATCTGTTGTGACATTATGAGCTGAAACTCGCCAGCGCGCCAACGCGACACGATCTGTGCCGAATGGCTTGTTGCTGCACGAGAGAGATAGCCAGCCACAAAGACGGAGGTATCAATGACAGCCTTAAGCACGTTTGGTCAGCCGCCCTTCGTGCTGTTAGCCCGCCTGGCCGCGCTCAGCAGCATCCTGCATGCGTGCCCTCACGGCATCAAATTCAGCCCATATCTGCTCCGGATCTGCCGCTCCCGCTTGCATGGCTGCCCGAAGGCCCAGAGCTACCAGCCCTTTGGCTTTTCGTCGCGATTCTTCTGACACTACGACGTCCTCAGGCTCCTCTTCGATAACCAACAGATCGCTCGGTGTGCACTGGAAAAACATGCACAGCCTCAGCAAGGTATTGAATTCAATACCTTTGCTCGCCCCGGTCTCGAGTGCACTTAGTGTCTTCTGTCCAATGCCCGTGGCTTCAGACACTGCTTTTTGGCTCAGTCGGCCATTTACGAATCGCAGGTAGGCAAGATTCGTTCGTAATTGCTTCGCCATTTTCGTTCTCCCTTGTGTTTGCTAATTTTAACACCCATCTGGGAGTAGACAAGCCGTGCTACTACGTCTTTTATACCTTATACGATTTACTTTGCCCCTTATAGGCCTCCTACGCTACTCCGTGATCAAGCTTGGGTAGGGGCGGTTGGCAAACCGCCCC
>DATNRD010000312.1:0-15071 GCA_036703665.1 Candidatus Obscuribacterales bacterium | reverse complement strand
GGCTGCATCGGCCATGCAGCTGCGGGGACTACGCACTCAAGCCAGTGAGGGACTGCTCTGAGACAGAGGAACCGTTGGCTTGCCCAGCCAACGGTTCCGACTCTTCGGCAGCAGCGCATCGGGCTGTCAGCCTCAGAGTCGGTATGATTGAACACACTCTCACTGTTGGTTTACCAAACCAATGCTCTCTAAGGCACCAGTGACAATGGCAGCTTCAGAAAATTTACCCACACGATGGCCCGAAGACCCCGAGAATTATTGCTTTGCTTTTATGGGGCTGACGAAGAGCGATCTACCACCTGGTACTCAGGCCTTCCAGCTCGTGGAGCATCCACCGGCCAAGGCGTCTAAGCATGCCGCAGTCAAAAAATCCAAACAACGCCGCCCCAGCGCTTGAGATGCTGAAGCTTTACCACGGCTCTGAACTTGTGGGGCTGATCATGAACCGTGCTCAGGATGAGATCTGTCGTGGATGACGGGTATCATCGAGCTGAGTGTAGCGGCCAACACTACAAAGAGGAAAGGAGCCTTTACGTTGAACCGCCCTTTCTTGTTCACGTCCTGGAGAATTGGGCTATTGAAGATGAAAGCGGAGAGCGCAAGTTGATAGACATCCCCTCGGTCTACGACAATGGGGAAGTCAATTGGCGCCACTTCTGAAGCCGCGATGATAAAACTTTACCACAAGGACAAACTCATTGGCACCATTACAAATGTGGGGGCTGAGGACGCTTTTGAAATGAGCGGGGACATCGATCTGACTCCGGCAGCCGATGAGTACAGGCCTGTGTTTGCCTATCTGACCGATGAAGAGGCCATTGTAAGCGGCGCCAAGCCGCCTTTTGACCAGGCTTATCTCGACAATTGGTTCCTGGAAGATGAACAAGGCGTGAGAAAAGAGATCCTCTGCCCGGGCATCTATTACGACGACAAGGAAGTTTTTTGGCGAGAGTAGATAGCCAGGCATGCAGTGGTAGCAACGTGATGAAGCTTTTCCACCGATCTGAGCTCATTGGAGTGATCAGGAACGCCTCCGGCGAAGGGACCTGGCTGACCGGCGACCTGGAGCTCACTCCGGCGGCACAAGCCTACAAGGACCTCTTCGCCTTCTTGACCGATGAGGACCGGATGTTGGAGGTGCCTCCATTCAGCAAGGACATGTTGAACAACTGGTACATCGAAGACGAGCATGGCCAGCGCAAGCCGGTGTTTGTGCCTGCAGTGCACAATGACGGCAAGTCGATCGAGTGGCACTGGTGAGTTGGGGGCGCGACCGGCGGCCTCGCCAGCCTATGACCACTGTTTTTCCGGCCGTCCCGGGCCTTGTCTTTCAGCCAGCTTGTCCACCAGTTCGCGGTTCTGAGCCTTGAGCGCCTGGGCCTCCCCCTTCAATTCCGCTGCTTCCTTCACGGCGGACTCCCTCTCATGGCGCAAGCGCTCGC
This sequence comes from Candidatus Obscuribacterales bacterium, assembly GCA_036703665.1. Lineage (GTDB taxonomy): Bacteria > Cyanobacteriota > Vampirovibrionia > Obscuribacterales > Obscuribacteraceae > DATNRD01. Next base: position 13,629 of record DATNRD010000312.1, on the reverse strand, counting down.
TTTCGGCCTGATGCTGTTTGCGCTCCTCCTCGATCGTCTTGTGCAGGCGCTCCAGCTCCGCCTGTTGCGACTGCACCTGGTTGCGCAGCTCGTCATAGCCCTGCCGGCAATCCTGACTTGCGCACCGCGCACGGCATGCCGTACAAGCCTGAAAGGCACCCAGGTCCCGGGCGTCATTGCATGGCAAGCACAGCGCTGCCATTGGACAGGAGCTCGGGCATTGACGGTGGAGTCTGGCTGCTGGGCATGTGCGCAAGCCGCAAAGCAGCGTCAGGAAGGCGTTGCGACCGCGCCCATTTTGCAAACGGCTTGGTCTTGAATATCCGCGTTGAAAAACTATAGCACCAAGTGCTATAGTTGTAAAAACAACAGATCGTGTAATCTATTCGAGCCTGGGGGAATAGCGGGGTCCGGGTTGGGAGGAGCGATGAAGACGGGCTCTATTCCTACCAGCGCGGGCGGGAATTAAGGATTTTAGATATATAATTGTCTCCAAATAGCCCACCGGCATAGAATAAGAGCATGGGAGGCATCCTCCAGCGTCTGGTTGCCGGGGACCCAGCAAGTCCATAAGAACTCAGGAGAGGATTGTAAATGGCAGACACTACCACCACTACTTCCACACCGCTTGTGACGCTCACTGAGGCAGCGGCGGCAGAAGTCAAAAAACTACTGGCACAGGAGCCCGACAAATCCGGTCTCAGACTAGAGGTTCGTGGCGGAGGCTGCTCGGGAATGTCCTACGGTCTCAGCTTCGACAATCCTCAAGAGAAGGACCATATCATCGAGCAGCACGACGTGCGGGTTTTCATCGACCCAAAGAGCGCCATCTACCTGAAGGGCACGATGCTCGACTTCCAGGGGGGTCTCGAGGGCCGCGGCTTCACCATCAAAAACCCGCAAGCCAAGGGCAGCTGCGGCTGCGGGCAGAGCTTCAGCGTCTAGAGCGTGACCGCCCAAACCGGCCAATAGGGCGCGGCGCCAGGCGGCGCTGCGTAATCTGCCAATGACCAAGGCTGCCGAGGAAATATCTGCCCTGAGGTCCACGGGGGGCTTTGCTAGGCTGGGCGACCTGGGGCTCATCGAGGTAAGCGGGGATGATGCCGCCAGGCTCCTGCAGGCACGGACGTGCAACGACATAGCTCAGCTGAGCCCAGGCCGGGGTCAGCTCAACTGCCTGCTTAATCGCACGGCGCACCTGCAAGCCGTCTTTTGGATCTACCGCTTGGAGGACAGCTTTTGGATCGTTGCCGAGAAAGGACAGGTTCCGGCAATTATCGAGCAAATCGAACTCTATCATTTCCGCGAGCAGATGGCGCTCGTTGACCGTTCGGCAGAAGGCACTTTTTGGACCATCCAGGGACCTGAGTCCCTGCCATTTCTGGCCGAGCACCTGCGTTCCGCCGATATAAAAGCAGCCCTCGATCTCGATGCAGTGACGGTCGAGCTCGATGGCAAGCCGGTCATGCTCTTCAAACAGTCCCTGACAGGTGAAGATGGTTATCTCTTGTGGTTCCCATCCGGGTGTGAAACCGAGCTCGCCGGCAATCTGCAAGCGGCCCTGGAGGCGGCCGGTTTCGCCGGGCTCGGCACCGAGGCGCTGGAGACAGCCCGCGTAGAGGCCGGGTTCCCCAGATACAGGATCGACATTTCAGCCGATGATCTGATTACCGACACAGGGCTTGAGCAGGTTGCCGTAAGCTACACAAAAGGCTGCTACGTGGGACAGGAGGTCGTCGCCCGAATCAAGACCTACAGCGCGCCGCGCAAAGGGTTGGTGGGACTGATGTTCCCACCCGGCTCTCCCATTTCGTATCCCTGCGGCACTCCCTGCTCCGTGGACAGCAAGGAGATAGGACAGCTAAAAAGCAATGTTTTCTCCCCGACACTAGGCCGGACCATTGCCTTGGCTTTCCTGACGCGCGAATACAGGCAGCCAGATACGCAACTGACCCTCGAAATCGAGGGCAGCAAGCAGGAAGCGAAAGTTGTGCTTCTGCCTTTCTATACACCGCCTTCACGCCAGGAAAGGGCACGGCAGCTCTACGAGCGAGCTCTGGCGCTGTTCGCGGGAGACAGGGAAGCCGGATCGATCGGGCTCCTGCGCAAGGCGCTCAATCTTGACCCGCTGTCGCCGGATGTTTACGAGGCTCTGGGCGTCATCCTGTCGAGGCAGGGCGAGATCGGCGAAGCCGTCGAGCTGATGCAGCACCTGGCACAACTCGATCCCGACTCCGTGATGGCGCACACAAACCTCTCCGTCTTCTACATGCAGCTCGGGGACAAGGAAAGAGCCGAAGAAGAAAAGGCAGTCGCCATGAGCATTCAGATGCGCAAGCTCGCCATGGAAGCAGCCGCCCAACAGAAGCAACAGGAGGACGAGCGGCGCAGGCGAGAGGAGGCTCTTGATCGCATGCGCATGTTCCGCGCGGTGCTAGAGATTGACAGCGAAGACCTCCTGGCCAATTACGGGCTGGGCAGCGCCCATGTCGACCTGGCCGAATTCGAGCAAGCGGTGCCGTATCTCGAGAAAGCAATCAAAGTCAAGCCCACGCACACGGTTGCATATCTCGCTCTGGGAAAAGCATTCGAAGGGCTGAAGGATACCGGCAAAGCAATGGCCGCTTATAAGGAAGGAATCGACGTAGCTTCCAAACGCGGCGACATGATGCCGCTCAAAGAGATGCAGTCTCGCCTGGTCCAACTGGAGTCGGCTATTAAGCAGGGGTGAGGCCGGGACTACGTAGAATTCCCATGCCGCTGCGGAAATTCCCACGGCTGCCACCTAAAGGTGTGGAATTCCACGTTGACACGTAAGGCGGCAGAACTGGTCGCCGGTTTCGGGAACGTACTACCACCGCTGACTAAATTGAAGAGGCCTGACTAGTCAGGTTGTGCCTGAAGGAGGCATTAAGAAAATGGGCGATAAGAATGTAATGGAAAGACGAGTCGAAGCGCGCGAGCAAGAGATGGCCAAGGCTTCGGACAAGCTGGCTGCCGCAGCCGCGCCGGGTCAGGACATGACGTCGGCGACAGAGCTGGCGAAATACCAGGTGACCAGGGAGAAGACCGGCACCAGCACAGACTACAATCTCTACTCCCAATATCCTAACGGCGTGCGCATGACCCGGATGGAGGCCAAAGGCGTCCTGAAGCCCGGCGAAAGCTACGAGCTCGAACCACCGCCCGGTGGGTCCCGTGTCGAGATCAAGAATGGCCGCCAGGTTGAACTGAATGCCGAGGGTAAAGAGGTCGACAAGGGGGCAGCGCCTGCCGGTGCCAAGGACGGCACGGTCATTGTTAAGGATGCGTCCGGCAAAGAAGCAGCCAGGCTGGACCCCGACAAAACACTGCATGTGTTCACCAAGCACGGCGAGTTCGTCGAGTCCAGAGACGGCAAGGTCAGCTTCAAATCGAAGGACGGAACCACCGACTTTCAATCGCTCCACAAAGCCGGCGCCGTATCCAAGGACAAGTTCGAGGACTATGGGCTATCCGCCAACGGGAGCACCACCCGTTTTCCCAACGGGATCGAATGGGATCGCAGCGCCAACAAGATAAAGATCCCCTCGAACCACTCGCAGTTCCAGCAAGACAAGGAATACGACAAGGACGGAAACCTGACCAAGGTGACCGTGCGCGGAACGGACGGCAAGGTTCTCTACTTCCAAGACGGCAGAGGACTGCATGTGCCTACGCCAGACGGAACGCTCACGCAGACCGCTGATGGGAAAGTAACCTTCGAGTCCAACGCGCCTGCCGCCACAGCCAAGGCGCTTCCCAAGGTCGAGATAACCCCTCCCAAGCGCAAGGAAACACCCGAGGAAGCTCTCGCGCGCTGCAAGAACAGCTCGGATCCGCTCTGTGGTATCGAAGACGATCTTCGCGATCCCTGGGAGAAGTAAGGGCGTCTAAACCAGCAATTGCAAGGCCGGCCCGGATGCAACCGGGCCGGTCTCTCCTTTTCTACGGACGCACCATGATGGCATGCCCCTGCGGATTGACGAAGGCGACGCAGCCTTACATCCGAATTGCCCGCACCCCCCAGGTTAACCGAACAGTATTGGGTTTTACCCCATTTTCCTGGGACACCGGCACCACCGCTAGTACCTTAGTTAGCATCGGTGCAGAGAGGCACGTCCCTATAGGCGACCGGGGGCTCAGGCCAGCCCCCGGTTCGAGATACCGGCTGGATTGTCTCAGTACTCGCCCATCTCGGCGCCGGTGGGCATCCGAGGACCCTTCTTTTCCTCGGGGGCCTCGACCACGAGCGCCTCTGTCGTCAGGAACATCGCCGCAATGGATGCTGCGTTCTGAACCGCACAGCGCTCGACTTTGGCGGGATCTATGATGCCTGTCTTGGCCAGATCGACATACTCGAAGGTCTGCGCGTTGAAGCCCCAGCCCTCCTTTTGCTCCTTGACGCGCTCGACCACGACCTCGCCGGAGAGTCCGGCATTGTGCGCGATCTGCTTGACCGGAGCCTCGAACGCTTTGAGGACAATCTCGAACCCGGTCCGCTCGTCGCCCTGAAGCTGATCCCTCTGTTTCTCCAGTCTCTGAGCGACATTGAGCAGCGTCGTGCCGCCGCCGGGCACGTAGCCTTCCTCCACCGCCGCCCGCGTGGCGTTGAGAGCATCCTCGAAGCGGAGCTTGCGATCCTTGAGCTCTGTTTCGGTAGCGGCACCGACCTTAATTACGGCCACGCCGCCTGAGAGCTTGGCCAGGCGCTCCTGCAGCTTCTCTTTGTCGTACTCGGAATCCGAGATGGCGATTTGGCTCTTTATGACTGCAATGCGCTTTTCGACCTCGGCTTTGGTTTCCGGCCCGGCCACGATGGTCGTCTTGTCCTTGTCGACCCGCACCTTGCGCGCCTTGCCGAGCATGTCGATGGTGACGTTTTCGAGCTTGGCGCCTATCTCTTCCGAAACGACCTGACCGCCCGTGAGGATGGCAATATCTTTCAGCATCTCCTTGCGGCGATCGCCAAAGCCGGGGGCTTTGACGGCGCAGCAGGAGAGCACCTTGCGGAGATGGTTGACCACCAGCGTGGCAAGCGCCTCGCCTTCCACGTCCTCGGCGATGAGCAGCAGCGGCTTACCCGCTCTGGCTACCTTCTCCAGCAGAGGCACCAGGTCGGCCAGCAAGTTGACCTTTTTGTCCACGCACAGAACAAAAGGCTCGTCGAGAACGCACTCCATTTTCTCGGTGTCGGTGACGAAGTAGGCGGAGATGTAGCCCTTGTCGAACTGCATGCCCTCGACCACCTCGAGTTCGGTGGTCAAGGACTTCGATTCTTCTACCGTTATTACGCCGTCTTTGCCTACCTTTTCCATGGCATCGGCAATGATCGAGCCGATCTCCTCATCGTTGCCGGCAGATATGGTGGCCACCTGAGTGATGGACGTCTTGTTCTCCACCGGCTTGGACATCTTCTTGATTTCCTCGACCGCGAGGTCTGCTGCTTTGTGGATGCCCCGGCGCAAAACCATGGGATTGGCGCCGGCAGCCACGTTGCGCAAGCCCTCCTTGATCATGGCTTGAGCCAGAACCGCCGCGGTGGTGGTACCGTCACCGGCATGATCGTTGGTCTTGCTGCAGACTTCACGAATCAGCTGGGCGCCGGCGTTTTCCACATGATCGGCAAGCTCGATCTCCTTGGCGATCGTCACACCATCATTGACTATCTGCGGGGCGCCAAACTTCTTTTCCAGAACGACGTTCCGCCCCGCCGGGCCGAGCGTGATTCTCACCGTATCTGCAACGTGGTCGACACCGCGCTCCAGCGCGCGTCGGGCTGCTTCGTCGTAGATAATCTGTTTAGCCATTGGCAAAATCCTCTCCTTTCAAAATTGCAAGTTCGCGGATGCGGACACTCAAAAGTCTTGCGACGGCCTGGAGCGGCGCCTCTACTCGACTACCGCCAGGATGTCGCGTTCGGCCATGATGACGTATTCCTCGCCATCGATTTTCACGTCCGTGCCCGAATACTTGGCGAACAGAACCTTATCCCCAGCCTTGACTTCCATTGGCAGCCGCTTGCCGTTCTCGTCCAGCCGGCCTGGTCCTGCCGCCAGCACCTCGCCCTTTTGCGGCTTTTCCTTGGCCGTGTCGGGAATGACTATCCCACCGGAAGTTTTCTCCTCCGCTTCCAGCTTTTTGATAACGACCCGGTCAGCCAATGGTTTCAAGCGAATCTTTGCGGTTGTAGCGCTAGTCACTGTTCATCCCTCCTTGTTTGTTGTGGTAGATGCAAAACAGTCAAAGACACGCAGGCTGTTCACAGCTATGTCGTAGGCACGAGCCTCCCCGGCAGGGAAACGGCAGCGCAAGCACTGGTGTACGCCAATTAGGCTTGTTTGCAAGGTGTTCGCCCCGGCCTGCAGCATGCGGCTCTTGCCTACAGACACTGATGGGCTGCCGTTGTTCGACGGACATCCATTTAAAAATGTATCCATCCAAACCGGTCAGGGCAGGAAGGAACATGATTCTTTAAACTTCTCCCGCCCGCTGCCTGGGCGGCTTGGCAGCGCGCCAGTCAAGGAGAATCGAGAACAGCAAGGGCGCACGGTTGCCGGCTTCGCCAGGCGGCAGACAATGGAGACGCCCACGCCATCGGTTGCGCCGCCGGCCGCACTCGGGCGGCACGACTGGTATCCGTTCAGCAGGGAGGAATTGCGGAATTCTAAAGAAAAGATTAACGCCGATCGGGAGCGAAATTGATTTTTGCTATAAGCATTTGTTGGAAGGTTTCCTCCTTCCGTTGCATCTGCTAAATCTTGCTGTCCGTCGATGGTTCCAGGAGGCTGATTTACCGGGTCGCAGCGGTGGCGAATAGTACATAAAATAAGCCGGCTGGTCCGGCTTGGAACTGTCGGGCGGCGTCAGAGATGCAGAGCCGCCTTTGGAGGTTGGGAAAACAGCAAGCATATCCGACTGGGACGGAGGTGATTCGAACGATGGCCGTGAGTTCGATTGACACGTACCTGAAAGCCGGAAACCCCGAAACACCGCAAGAACAGCTTGCCGTTCTTGCCAATAGTGAAGATCGCAAAGTACGGTTGCGCGTGGCTGAAAATCCCAGCACGCCGCCTGAAGTTCTGGCGCGCCTTGCCGGTGACGGGGATGCTGAAATCCGGCAGGCCGTGGCTACGAACCAATCATCGCCGTTGTGGGTCGTTTTCCGGCTGGCCCAGGATAATGACCCCACAGTCAGGCATGGACTGGCCGAGGATCTAAATGCACCACTACCCGTGCTGAAACTGCTGGCCACGGACGAGAATCCCTATGTCAGCTGCCGAGCGCGCCGCACCATCGAAGCGCTGGGGCTTGCGAAAACGGAGAGACCCGATTTGCACCAACTCCTGGCGTGGCCCGTCTTCAGGCTGGAAGGCGGCGTGCAACCGCTTCAGTCGACTGCGTAGATCGGCAGACCGACTCATTTCTCTCGGTTGGATCGCTCACGCAGCGTCAAAAGAGGCAAATTATCTATCAGCTAGGGGCTGCCCAGGAGCTTCCGTATATTTTCATGTCCGCCGAGAACCAGCAATTTGTCGCCCTTGCCGAGAATGCTGTCCGGGGCAGGGTTCCAGGTCAACTGGCCGGCGCGTTCCCGGGTCAAGATTGTCGCATCGAAGCGGCTCCGCACATCATCCACGCTCAACCCCTCCAGGAGGCTCCCTTCCTCTACGCTGAGCTGCACGGCGTTCACGACAGTGCCGCTGAAATCGAATGACGAGAGAATATCGCCGCTGATAGCCGCCTGCGCAAACACCGGAGCCGAGAGGGCAGAAGTGCTGAAGGCGCAATTGAAGCCCAGAGACTTTTCAATTTTCTTGGCCAGCTTTTGATCGAACATGCGCACAACCACCCGCAGCGCCGGATTGAGTTCTCTGGCGCTGAGCGCAACTTCCAGATTGCCCAGGTCATCGTCGGTGGCGCAAATGAGCGCCTTGGCCTTGTCTATGTTGGCGTTCTGCAAAAGCTTTACGTCCCTGGCGTCTCCGATGAGCACGGGAACGTGGTACTCCTCCATCTCGCCAATGAACGCGGATTCCGCGTCTTTCTCGATCGCCACCGCTTCCTCGCCGAATCGATGGAGTTGTTGCACCACCCTGAATCCGACGTTACCGAGTCCGCACACCACGACGTGATTTTCGAAAGTCGTTGCCATCATCTTCTGCCACTCCCTTGAATAGCGCCGGCGTTGAAACAGGAGATTGCCAAGATGCACCACCCCCTCCGCTATGACCAGCAGCCCCAGGATCGGCAGCCCGAAAAAGACGGGCACAAGCCGCCAGTCGTCCACAAAAGGGATGGGGCTCTGAAAAAATATCATCTGCCAGGTATCGTATGCGGTGCCGAGCAGGGAATGGTGATGCAGAGGCAGCTCCGCCCTCGGATAGAAGGAGTACAGAGCCCACGTAGAAAGGACAAAAGCGAGCACCAGACAGATGAGAAACGTGCGAAACTCGTTTGCCAGCACTCTCAGCAGGCGAACGAACCGCTTCGGTCTCACCGCCACCCCCTGTCTGTCTGATACTGCATACGGTATCATCACCAACACCACCGGAACGCCGCGCGCGGTATGACAATATACTACCGGCAAGCCGCCGGTCTGTGTCAAAATGGACCGACGCAGGTAGCGCGAAGATTCCGGACACTATGGGCACGTTCCCCTCCATAGCGCTGATTGCCCTAACAACCACCCTGACAGGGGTTCTTCCAGGGATGCCCTCGGCACTTGGCAGCCCGGGCGACAACCCCAACCAGGCAGCCTTGCCAAAAGGCACCGCGAGCAAAGGATGGCGGCGCGCGACCTTCCAGGTGATTCGCGCTTCCTGCGTTGCCTGCCTGCGCGACACAGAAAGAAAGATCCGCAAGCTGCCCGGGGTAAAGCGCGCCCAGATCGGTATCACACGTCCATACCGGGCGGTTGTCATCTACGACAGCCGCCTGGCGACGCTCGACTCCATTCTCGCCATCGTACGGATGAAGGGCTACGATTGCGTACATCTCTCCGACAGGCTCGTCAGGAGCACGACGACAAGCAGGTCCGGTGCGCGGCAAAAGGCGTCTTTCCCCGATTCACAATAGGTTTACACAGGTACCGATGCTAAGCAAGCCGAAATGGCTCACCGCGTTCGCAGCAGTCGTCTACACCTTTCTCTACCTGCCGATATTAGTCCTTATCCTGTTCAGCTTCGAGCAATCGAAGCTGGCCGTCCACTGGACTGGCTTCACGCTCAAGTGGTACCAGGTGCTGGTCACAGACGAGGCAGTCATACGGGCGCTGGTGAACAGCTTGATTGTGGCGTCCGTAGCCGTCACCGTCTCGGGAGCCATGGGCACGCTGGCAGCGGTAGGCGTCACGCGCTACCACTTCCGTGGGCACGGGCTTTACCGCGGCATGTTATTCATCCCGATAATCGTACCTGAGATTGCCATGGCGGTTGCGGCGCTTACGCTCTTTGTGGCCATGGGCGTGGGTTTGAGCCTGGCGACCATCATCGTCTCCCACGTCGTCTTCTGCACCGCTTATGTGGCCCTCGTCGTGATCGGGCGCATGGAGGGGCTGGATCCGCACCTGGAGGAAGCCGCCCAGGACCTCGGCGCCACGCCGGCTGTGGTGTTCTTCACGGTGACCCTGCCGCTAATCATGCCGGGAGTGGTGGCTGGCTGCCTGCTTGCCTTCGTCCTTTCACTCGACGACTTCATCATCACGCAGTTCACGGCAGGCGTCGGTGACACGACGTTGCCGCTGAGGATTTACAGCATGGTCAAATTCGGTGTCAGCCCCGAGATTAACGCTCTCAGCACGCTTATGCTCCTGGCCAGCATCGGGTTGACCTTGCTGGCCGAAACCATCCAGAGGCAGGGCAAGGCACGTTGAATTTCGCCCGCTTCTGGGAATACTAGAAACCGGGGCGCAACGGTAGGGTGCGACCCGGCCGGGACCGGTGAACGCGGATATGAGGGCGCTTGTGACCATGGCCATTGACGCTGAACGCCTGGCGGCAATATTCAGAGCACCGCTTGGGCGTGCTCTGGCGTGGGCCGCGATCGTGTACTGCCTTGTTCTGCCACCGGCAGGGGCCTCCTCCCAGGAACTGCAAACTGCCATTCAGAGCTACAGCGCCGGGCGGTACGCCGAAGCGCTGGCCCAATTCCAAGCCGTGAGTCGGCGCAACGGCGGCGATGCGCTCTCCCATTACTACATGGGCCTGTGCTATCAGTGCTTGAACCAGGTGGCGAGCGCCAAGCAGGAATACGCCTGGGTTTACTATTACAGCACCGACGAGAGCCTGCGCCGTAACGCCCAGTACGCCCTTGGCCAACTCGACCGCTACCAGAGCAAGCGACTCTACCAGGGACAGGGCAACAATTTCTCCCAGGCAAGCGCGCCGGTTGCGCGAGCCGTTCAACAAGAGCCGGAGCCAGCAGCGACCGGAGCTACCTGACCGAACCGAATGTGAGCACGGCCGGCGGCTGTGCAATCGCACTTAACACCCGCACGGGACAGCAGGATAAAGGGCAGCGTCCTGCCGGCTGACTGCCTATATGTCCGATAGCGCTCCAAGCAGGGCTATGATAGTTTGGTAGGTCGATCCGGCATGAGTTTGGCGGGAGCTGGAGCAAATGGCCAAGATATTGCTTGTGGAAGACGACGTGCCGTTTTCACAGATCGTCAAGGGATGGCTCACGCAGGAGCACCATTCTGTGGAAGTCATCCACGACGGCCAGGCGGCACAAGACCATCTGGACGTCTTCCACTACGATCTCATAATTCTGGACTGGGAGCTGCCCCGCATGAGCGGCGTGGAGGTCTTAAAGGGGTTCCGCTCGCACGGGGGACTGACGCCTGTACTCATGCTGACAGGCAAATCCGCCGTTGCCGATAAGGAAGCCGGGCTGGACTCCGGGGCGGACGACTACCTGACCAAACCGTTCCACATGAAGGAGTTGTCGGCTCGCGTTCGGGCGCTGTTGCGCAGGGCGTCGGGATTAACCTCCAACCTTCTTAAGGCCGGCAACCTGGTCCTGGATCCGAGCAACTACCGGCTTACCAGAGACGGCGAGGAAATTCACCTGCAAAAGCGAGAATTTGCCCTGCTCGAGTTTCTCATGCGCAACCCCAACAAGGTTTTCAGCGCCGAGGCATTGATGGAGCGGGTCTGGGCTTCCGAGGCCGATATCACACCGGATGCAATTCGCACCTGCGTCATGCGGCTCAGGAAGAAAATCGACAGCAATCCCGAGACTTCCCTGATTCAAAACGTCCACGGGGTTGGCTATAAGCTCCAGGCACCGTAGCCGGCCCAATGACACCGCGCCCCCGGCGGAACGGCTCAAGCACTGTAGAAGAGGCGACCGTGGTCGTACCAGATGACGATCCCGCAGCCAGATGTAACAAAAGTATGTCGATCGCCGCTTGCCGTGATGACGATAGTTATGTAGCGATCCGACCGGTGGCTGTACTCGGTTTCAATTTTCACGATCTCGCTTATGCTAACCAGGCCGACTTGAGGGCACCGGAAGGATTGTTCGATTGGAGACTCGTAGACAACCAGACTGCACACCAGCTCGCCGTTCGGGCCGACGGTTTCACCGGCGTTGAATCCCACGATGTCGCCGCCCGGGCCCTTTCTCTTGATTTGTCCCTTATGGACGTAGCTTGTGCACCGAGCCAGCAAATCTTGCCGGGCTAGCGTCGACTGGCGCACTATCTCTAACTCCCGTCCGGATCGGGCAAGCTGAGCCGGCATCTGACCCAGGCCAATCGGTCGGGTGGGCCTGAAAGGTGCCTCCACGAGCGCATGGTTGATGCCGGTCGGGAAGGATACCTTCCTGGGGGCTGTCGCCTGCTGGTAAGCTTTCGCGAGAAGTCTGATCATCGTCTCTGCTCCTGTTTGCCTTAAATCCTTCCGCTGTCCCCTGGCGGCAGGCATGCCGCCTATGGCTACGAGGATATGGGTTCTCCATGACCGGTCGGTGACTCGTTCGTGACCGGCGTGTGACGCATGCCGGCAAGTCCGATTACTCGCTCTTACTCGTTCAGGTAGAACTCCTTTGTTTCCGGATCTCGCCCCAGGTTCTCCCAGGCAGCCGACGTCACGATCGTGACGGGCATCGGGGACGTCAGGCCGGGGACTCCCTTACCACTCATGCTCAGCAGCGGTGCGATGCCCAGCTCCACGCGCAGCTGCAACCGGTAAACGCACGGTGCGTTCTCGCCGTCAGGCAGCAGCTCGCTCGGGATGTATCCCCTTTGACCAAGCGAAAAGGCGTGTCGCCCACCGCTTCTGTCGGTCACCACCATGACCAGCTCGGACTTTTTTACCTTTGCCCCGCAGCCGGCAAGCCTGGCCTTCCATTGACCATCGAGTTGCAGCGCTTGATGCGCGTCGCCTGCCGTCCTGGACAAAGCCAGTTCTTGGTCCTGGTTCCTGACCATTGCATAAGCAGCCGTGTAACGAATGGGAACAAAGGCCAGGTCGAGCAACGGCAGCATCACCCCGAACAATAGGACGAACAGGGCCGGTGCGAACTCTGCCATCACATGTCCCCTCTTTCGTTGGCGCTGGTACAAGGCAAAGGATCTCTTGACCCGCGTAACTGCCTGCATGGCTTTCCCTCCTGTCGTTTTCGTTTTTCGCCGCATCGTGCTGGGCAAGCACTCTCATCACGCCTATTGCTCTTGGATAGCCCGGTCTTCCAGCGCTCCGCTGGCAGAGGCAGAGCCCGTGACCCGGAGTTTCTTCTCAGCCTTCACACCGACCTTGGTTGCCACGGTTATAACCAGGTCAACTTTGGCAGCCGAGGGAAGTTGAGCCGAGGGGAGTTCCCTGAAATCCCTGGAGACGATAAGTCGTGCCGGGGACACCGAGTTCTTCACCGGGGCAGCCAGAGATGCGAGGTGATAGTCCAGGTCCGCGTCGGCACCGAGCAGTTTGGCATTGACGTTGGCCCTGTAGAGATTGCTCCTCTCTTGGGCATATTCCTTCTTGCGGTCGAATTCGGCCAGCTGGGGCAATCCGGGAGGCACCAGAACGTTCGTTTCCACCCGATTCGCATATCCCAGGCGGAAGTCTGCCAGCTCTGCTGCGCTGGTCTGAATCCAGGGCAAGGTGATCCTCGTCTTTGACTGGAGCTGTTTGAGAGCCTCCTGCGCCTTCTGCTTCGCTTCTTCCTGTGTCAGTTCTCGCAGCCTTGAGCGCTCACTTTCCAGAGTCCGGGCGCTGTCACGTGCCTCCCTGAGAAGTCGTTCCGCCAATGGCTGCAACGCCGGATAGTCCGGTGTGGTCCAGTCCGCGACCTCTCTGGAGGCAAACACGAGTTGCCGGTTGCGCGAGATCATGTTGTTCATCTGTCCTTCGCGATCGTTGTTGTTCAGGACCTGAGCCGCCGCCATGGCGACTTCATTTGCCATAGACTGGGCGCTCACGTGCGTGACGTACAGGCTGGTAAGGGACATCCCCACAGCAACGCCGAGCGCCACCAGCCAGGTAAGCACGCAGGTGAGGATGAGGATGTTTCCGCTGTTTCTAACTTTTCTGGATGCTGCTTTCATTGTGACCTCCCCTGTGGGCGCGAATTCTCTCCGACTCGGCTGCACTAATCCTGCCTTCT